>NZ_DBHIEQ010000010.1:0-86108 GCF_057250505.1 Lachnoanaerobaculum sp.
GACGATACGCTTTTCTTTTACAGAGAACCTTGTAACACTTTCTTTTCCTGTTTCCAGATCAATCTCTTTAAAACTGTAATCAAAGCTGTCAATACATGATTTAAGGCGAAAAGATATATCACCTCTTTCATCAGTGTAGTTAGAAAAGACATTTGCATCATTTTCAAGTAGAACCCATTTCTTTTCCTTTTCACTTAGATTCTTACCATGTATTGATTTTGAGAATATATAGCCGTCATTAGCTTCTTTAACGGCAGCATAAATATTTCTTGCACAGTTAAGTCCTTTATCAGCCACCTGTATAGTCTTACCTGATACGTTATGTCGTTGCTTTATTTCTTCAATAACTTTTCTGATATATGGTTTTTCCGATTCATTGCCGGGATACATTTGCATAGAGACAGGTACAAGGTCAGCATCTAAAAGTAAAGCTTGCCCTATTATAGGAGAGTGCCTATTCTCTTTTGAAGGTCCCTTTTGCTTGTCATCGCTAGGAAGATCAATTTCAAAGTAATGATTAGTACAATCGAAAAACACATTGCTTAAATCTCTTTTAAAATACTTTTCATAAGAGTGATTAAATAAATCAATATATTTTTTATATGACTCTCCTATGAAAGAACATCCGTCATATACTTGGTCTTCAGAGATGGTTGAACTGCCATAAAGGTATGGAAATACATGAGAGGCTGTCTTTGACTTAGAGCATGGTGATATAACCCTTGCATAAATAAGTTGTGTAATTAAATCAAATACAGAAAACTGAAAACGCATTTGAGAAGCAAGTATATCAATAGTCTCCTTAACATCAAGCTCATCAATTAATGAGTAAAGCAAGAAGTGTCCTATATTAAGTTCAACAGGATTGGAAAATGCACGAGGACGTGACTCTTCAGAAAGAGCTTTTGTTCTATTCTCATTTTGCTCTTTTACATAATCGCTATAAAATTTAATCGGATCAGGAATCTCATCTGAAATCAAATCTTCAACGTAACCAAAAGATTTTACATTTCTTGTTCTTGGTTGTTTTTTATCCTTATCCCAAAATGATTCATACATCTGAAGATAAGTACCTTTTTTCTTCTTTTCTTTTCTCAAAAAATAAGCCATAAACACCTCTAAAAGCAAAGTACTATAAAGTACTACTATTATAACATGTCCTAAAATTTTTTTCAAATTTTTTGAAATATTTTTTATGTAAGAAAAGCCTTTAAAATAAAGGGCTTAAAAGAATTGTACGAAATTAAATGGTTTACTAAAAATTTAAAGCGTCGGAAATTTCATAGTACTTTGACGGAAGACGGGACTGAAAGGTATTTTATCTTTCAAATCTTTTAAAGACGGAATGTTATTATATAGACATTTTATAATAGATTTAGTAAAATTGTACTTACAGATAGTATTAAGTTTGATAAAATAATTAATGTATGTGACACATAGATTAGCGTAATTATTTTAGAAAAAAGTATATATTACCTTTACGAAAACAGAACAGTACATAACCAAATTGTAAAGATCAATGGTTTGTATAGAACTATTTGAATTGATTGATATTACAAATTGACTATAGTAAATGTAACTTTATAATACCATAAAGGAGGAGAATAATATGCCATTTAATGTTGATATTGAAGAGGATTTTTTATATAAAAAACCACAAGATATGTATGATGATAATAAGAAAAAAGGAATTGGCTTATGGGATTATCAATCTAAGATGATTGATGAATACATGGATAATTTTGAAAAAAAATCAGTTGCATTGGAGTTACCTACTGGTAGTGGGAAAACGCTCGTAGGGTTATTGATTGGTGAGTTTAGAAGGAGAAAAAACAGAGAGAAAGTTTTATTTTTATGTCCTACTAATCAACTAGTACATCAAGTGGTTGAACAAGCCAATACAAAATTTGAGATAAAGGCAGTTGCATTTTGTGGTAAGCAAATAGAGTATTCATCAAAGGATAAGGTATCTTATAATACAGCCGATGTAATAGGTGTGACAACATACAGCTCTTTTTTTGCACTAAATTCTTTTTTTAAGGATCCTGATATTTTGATAATGGATGATGTTCACTCTTGTGAGGAGTATTTGGTTTCAAATTGGACAGTTACAGTAACTAAAGAAAATGAACTATTTAATGAGTTAAAAGAACTATTTAAGGAATATATTAGACAAGATGATCTAATATATTTAACTCAAGACAGTAGTTCAAACAAATGGTGTGATATGATACCTACTCCGTTACTTTTGGACAAAATAAATGATATAAAAAATATAGTAGAGAACAAATTAAATACAAATAATCCTAATAAAAAGAATATAGTGTATTATTCGTGGCAAAGAATAAAAGATAATTTAGAAGAGTGTAATTTTTATATGACAAATAATATGTTTTTAATTAGGCCATGGATTGCACCGACAATGACAGTTGATGCCTTTAAGGATGCTAAACAACGTATTCTAATGTCAGCTACTCTAGGTAACAGTGGTGAACTGGAGCGAATTACAGGTATTAAGAAGATAGACCGCCTTCCAATAGTAAATGATTTTGATATAAAGGCAATGGGAAGAAGATTCTTTGTCTTCCCAAGTTTGACACTAGATGAATTTGAAGAGGAAGTGGTTATTGAATTGCAAAACTTATTTAAAAGGAGTGTTATATTGGTTCCTGATAATAATTGGCAATATACATTTGAAGAAATTTATAAAAAACGTTTAAAAGACACAATCATTTTTGACGCACAGGATATTGAAAAAGGTAAAGACGTATTTGTTAAATCGAAAAATGCAGTTGTAATTTTATCGAATAGATATGATGGGGTCGATTTTCCAGGTGAAGAAAGTCATATGTTATTGATACACAATATTCCACAGACTGTAAATTTACAAGAGAGATTTTTGGTTAGTTGTATGGGTGCAAAGGTGTTGTATGATGAAAGGATAAGAACTAGAATTATACAGGCTACAGGTAGATGTACAAGAAATATTAATGATTATGCACTAGTTTGTATTATGGGTGGTAGTATTGAAAATAATATTACTAATGAAAAGTATGTTAAAAATTTTCCGATGGAACTGAGAGCAGAGATTAATTTCGGTGTACAAATTTCAAAAAAATATAATAATATTGATGAACTGATAGAAAATGTTAAGGAGTTTATTGAACAGGGTGAAGAATGGAAAAAAGCTGATGGTACAATAGTGAAGCTTAGAAATAAGTATAAAAAAGATAAAGATAAAAAAGATAAAGATAGTAATAATAAATTGCCAGAAACAGGTAAGATATATGCTAAACTAAAAAAATCAGCAATGTTAGAAGTAGAATTACAGTATTTACTTTGGAAAAAGTGTTACGAAGAAGCCTTTGATAAAATTAATGAAATTATAGATGAATTAAATGCTCCAGCATTAAATGGCTACAAATGCTACTGGGAGTATATGAAAGGATGTATAGCATATTATTATTATAGATTAGATAAATGTAAAAATGCAGGCTATAAGTCAAAGGTTATAGAGTCATTTAGCAATGCTAATAAGCAGTACCATACTGTTAAGTGGTTATCTAATTTAAAGAATAGGTTAGACTTTGGAACAGTAAGTGAGTTAGATAACAAAGAAAATATGGGATTTATACAGCAAATAGAACAAGAAATAATTAGTACAAAAAAGAGCGTCCTATTAAAAAAGATAAAAGAAATACAAGAAAATCTAAAGTCTGATGATGGAAATAAGTTTGAAAGTGGGCACGAACAGCTAGGTAAAGTTTTGGGATATATTTCAGTTAATCCGAAAGAAGAATCAGCTCCAGATCCGTACTGGATAATAGATGGAGAATGTTTGATAGTATCAGAGGATAAAATTTATAAAATTGACGAAAAAGATAAATGTGTAAAAAAAATACCTGCTGCACATATACATCAAACTAACAGCCATGAAACGTGGATAAGAAAAAATGAAAAAAGAATTTTACCGACTGCTAAGGTATATACTGTCTTAATATCTAATTCGAGAGGAATTGAAGAATCAGCGAGAGTTTTTGCAAATGGTATATTTTATATTCATAGTGATGATTTTATTAAATGGGCATGTAAGGCTCTAAATGTACTGACTTCATGTATTAATTGCTTTGTAGATGAGGGGGATGCTGAATGGAGAAAAATTGTGTGGGATAAATTTAGAGAAAATAAAATAACACCTAATGACTACTTAGAAATGATTTGTAGTAAGAAATTAAAGGATATTTAGAATTACAAAGTAAAATGCTGAAATTCAAGAAATTTAAAGGTGTATAGTAATTATTTAAAATTCAAAGACTATGAAGAAAAGTCTGTAAATAAAAATCTTCTATGATATTGAAGGGTGGAAATCTATTAAACATGATTTTCACCCTTGATATATGTAACAGTTAAAAAATGGTATGTCAATATAGGGTCTGATGGGAAATGATAGCCATGCAAAGGGTGAGTTGTTACACATTTTGAACCACAACTCACCTGAAATTTTGCATAAAAAGATGGTTAACAACAACTATATTTAGCTATTTTATATTATAATATAACTATACTTACGGCCAATTGTTATAAAGACTTTTTTGAAATAGGTCAGCAGAAAATCAACTCTAGCTTATATGCTTCTATGAATTGAGTTTACCAGATGATGATCCTGCCTATACCCTAAAAATTTATGGAGGATTTAAATTTTTCTGGAATGTTAGATAATTGTTCGGATAAGGGAAGGACAGGGTAAAACCCGATCATGATGTATGCAGTTATTACTTATGCGAATATGCGAGAAATACGTTCTATCCATCGTATTGTATATTTATGGGAAAGAGATATTGCTTTTATATGGCTTAATATGGAACAAAAATAGAAGTCAATGCCAATCGTTATACTTTTGTATGGCGTGGAAGCATTGATTATCATCTTGCTGGTCTTACATATTATATTGATAAGCATTACTCAGACTATAATTTTTTTACAAGATAATGGATTTGGTGATAAGTACGAGCTTGGAAATGTACAAATGTTTGTGATTGACAGAATTGATAAAGTTAGAGATATTATTGAAAAGAATGGAAAAAGAAGGATTACAAAACATAAGAAGTTGTCTAATAACTGTATGATAGAGGTTAATAACTGCTTGCCTCTTGAAATACTTGAACTCCAAAAAAACCTTATAGCTATTGCTGACGGAGAAGATATGGTATTTGTTAACGGAAAGGGTAAGAGAAAGCCAAGACTTCAACAACTCTATCAAGAACAGTTGTACACTATGAGTCACTTGTAGAAAAAATTTATATTATACGAGGGAAGAAAGTAATACTAGACTTTGAATTGGTAAAGATTTATGGGTATGAGACTAAGAATTTTAATAGGCAAGTTAAAAATAATCTTGAAAAGTTTGAAGGCGAAGACTTCATGTTTAGGCACATTGAAGAAGAGATAAGTGACTTGAGGTGCAAAAATTTCACCTCAAGTTGGGGTGGCAACAGGTACCTTCCGTATGCTTTTACAGAGTAAGAGATATATATGTTGATGAAGTAATGTCAGGATATTAAGCAGTTAGAATAATTTACAGATGAGATATGCAGAGGACTGACAGTTGGAAATAGAATTATTATAGGAGTATTATAATAGTATTTAATGTAAAAACATTTAATTTTAATATAAAATTTTAAAATACTTTAATGATATAGAGATATGATTTGAATTTAAGACTTAGAAAAAAACAAAATAATTAAACAAAAACTTTAAAATAATATACATAATACACACTTATATATGTCGGTTTTGTGAATGATTGCGTTATAAATTTATTTATTTTATAATGTAGTAAGAAATTGATGGGAAATGTAGCCCGGCTACAGGCTCTTAAGGGTTTCTTATAATACTTTTGTTATTTAGATATGGAGGATTGTTATGGATTATCGCAAATCTGCCACAGAAGTGCTGGCGGCGATAGGCGGAAGTAAAAACATTGCGTCTGCCGCACATTGTGCCACAAGATTGCGTTTGGTCATAGTTGACAACGGTAAGGTTGACAAAAAGACCATCGAGAATATTGAAGGCGTAAAAGGAGTATTTGAGGCTTCGGGACAGTTGCAAATTATCTACGGTACAGGTACTGTGGATAAGGTATATGATGAGTTTATAAATGTAGCAGGTATATCGGGTGCTACAAAGGAAGAGGCGAAGGCGGCTGCGGCAGCCAATACAAATGTATTCCAGAGGTTTATAAAGACCTTGGGAGATATTTTCGTTCCTATCATTCCTGCCATTGTTGCTTCAGGATTCCTTATGGGTATCATGAATGCGCTTGACTTTATGGTAAAAAACGGATTCTTAAATATTGATACGACATCTTCGATATATGTATTTGCGAATCTGTTTTCAAATATAGCATATGTATTCCTGCCTATACTTATCGGATTTTCGGCGGCAGGAGTATTTGGCGGTAATCAGTACTTAGGTGCGGTTATCGGTATGATAATGATTCATCCGAACCTTGTGAATGCTTGGAATGTGGCTACAGCAACAGATATACCGATGCAGAGTGTATTCTTCGGACTTTGGAAAATCAAGATGGTAGGATATCAGGGACATGTTATTCCTATTATGATCTCAGTTTGGGTAATGTCAAATATAGAAAAGAGATTGCATAAGGTAATACCTGCAATGTTTGATCTTTTTGCAACACCGCTTATATCGGTGTTTGTGACAGGATATCTTGCACTTGCAGCTATAGGACCTGTATTCGTAGTTGTTGAGAACGCTTTTTTAAATGCGGTACAGATGCTTATAGCAATACCTTTCGGTATCGGTTCATTTATAATGGGTGCGCTGTATGCACCGACGGTAGTTATGGGTATTCACCATATGTATACAATTATCGACTTGGGTCAGATAGCAAAGTACGGTGTGACATACTGGTTGCCTCTTGCGTCAGCTGTTAATGTGGCACAGGGAGGTGCCTGCCTTGCGGTAGCTGTAAAGACAAAGGATCCGAAGATTAAGAGTCTTTGCTTCCCGTCATCACTTTCAGCATTTATGGGTATTACGGAGCCTGCAATCTTCGGTGTAAACTTAAGATTCTTTAAGCCTTTCATTGCAGGATGTCTGGGCGGTGCAGTCGGTGCGATGTTTGCTTCCATCATAAGACTTGGAGCAACAGGAACAGGTGTAACAGGTATATTCGGAATACTTCTTACACTTTCAAACCCTGTAGGATATATTTTGACATTTATTATTTCCATGGCTGTGGCATTTGCAGCCAGCTGGGTACTTACACCGTCAAGCGTTATAGATGCCAATTTACCTGTAGAGCCGGTGGAAGAGAATAAGGATGCACAGGCACTTGGAAGTGTGGATGAAGCTGAAGCTGACAAGGATTTAAGAGTTGAAACCAAGCCTGTAGAAGAAGTACCTGTAGATGTGGCATCACCGCTTAGCGGAAAGATAGTTTCTATGGAAGAGACCAAGGATGAGACATTTATGGCAGGTATTTTAGGAAAAGGTGTATGTATTATCCCTGACGGAGATACGGTTTATGCACCTGATAACGGTACCGTAATAGCTCTTATGGGTCATGCTGTGGGTATGAAGCTTGACAACGGTGTTGAACTTATTGTTCATGTGGGTGTCAATACTGTTGAACTTGGCGGAAAGCATTTTGAAGCGTTGGTTGCCAACGGAGATAAGTTTAAGAAGGGTCAGGCTCTTATGAAGTTTGATTCCAAGGCAATCAGTGAGGCCGGATATCTTATGACAACTCCTGTACTTGTGACGAACAGTTTTGAGTACAGCGATGTTACCTGCGCACCTTTCGGTGATGTGGCGGTAGGAGATAAGATACTTACAGCGATCAAATAGAGTATAGATTATTATAAAAAAGACAACTGATGTAAAAGCAGTTGTCTTTTTGCTTATAAATTCACATAAATGCCCTTGGTGCTACACGCTTTAACATATCCAGCATATGTGCATCGGGGGTGATAAACAGCAAAATATTTTCGCCGCTATTCGGGAAGATAAGACAATAAGAAGATGTCATATCGCCTGTGGAGCAGTCTATTCTCTTACCGTTTTTTTGACCGTTCATCTTAGGAGATGAGGTAGAAAAAGCGGTTTCCAAAGTCTTGATATCCATGGTGAGGATATTTTTTCTCTTAGTCTTATTGTAGACTGCATCAACGGTCAGGTCTGCATTTAACAGGGAATATTCATATTCTACAGAAAGCTTAGGGTATACAAGATAGTAGAATACAAAACCGAGTGCAATTACAAGAATCATTGCAAACTGTGTATATAATGTAAGCACAAGCATACAAACTATTGCAATGATATTGATTGCAGACATTATTATTGCGGATGAATCAGGTTTATTCTTCTTTACAAGCAATTCATAAAAAGTATCATTCATTATTTCTCACCTTTAAAAAATTTGTAATCAATATGGCTATGTTGAAGATATCGGCACCTTCAAAGGTCTTTATATCGATGCCATATTTTTTTTCTATTTGCTCAAGTCTATAGACTAAAGTATTTCTGTGCATATGCATATATCTGGAAGTCTCGGCGATACTTAAGTTGTGGTGAAGGAAGGTGGCTGCAAGCTGCATACTGTCATCATCTATCACACCGCCGAAGTGTTTTTTTAAAAACTTCTCACATACAGGTCTTGGAATGTTGTAGATAAGCTCTCCCATACCTAAGTCATTTGGACTTATTATTTTCTTATCGGAGTAAAAAATCTCACTGATAACAAGTGCCTGTCTCAAATCAAGATACTCCTTTTGCAAAAGCGAAATCTCACTGAATATATCGCTGTATGCAATATATGCGACGGTCATACCTTCTGTTTCTATAACATTAAGAAGCGGATGTGTTATATTATCCTCTCCGAGGTACAGAAAACAAAGATGAGTGGAATCAAGGCTGCAAAGATATTCAGAACTTCTTCCCAGGAAGAGAGAGGTGATTATCTTTTTAATTGTTTCATCTATCTTTGTAGGCACATATATAAGGTATAAGCGCATCTTGGTATCAGGCTTTATATTAAGTGATTGTAGGGCATGGGGTTGTTCCTTAGCAGGGTAAATTCCGTTAAGTATATTTAAAAGAATATTGGCACTTGAGTACTTTTCTTTATAGGCTGTGGATATTTTTTTTAAAGCTGAAATACTTACCTCATTCTCATTTTCAATACTTAACTTTATACCTGTAAGTTTATATATTTTGTTCAATTCTTTTTTAATATCATCATTCATAGCTATATTATAGCCGTATATAAAATAAAATAAAGGGGGAAAAGCTCCCCCTTTATATAATCTTTTGATTAGTTTGTAATTGTAAGCTCTGTTTCCTTATCAAAGATATGAATCTTCTCCATATCAAGTGCGAACTTGGCATGGTCACCTGTTCTTAAGTTTGTTCTAGGGTTTACTCTTGCAGTCATCTGGAAGCCTTCCACATCAAAGTATAGGAAAACTTCAGCACCTAAAAGCTCATAAACCTTGATATCGGACTCGATAACGCTGTCAGGTGAGCTGTTGATAAACAACTGTGAATCATGCATATCCTCAGGGCGGATACCGAGTATAACAGTCTTACCGTTGTAAGAACCGTCTTTGAACTTGGCAACCTTTGTTACAGGAAGCTTTAAGTTATGTGAACCGACCTTTAAGAATACATCCTCGCCTTTATTCTCAACTACGGCATCCATGAAGTTCATCTGCGGTGATCCGATAAATCCTGCAACGAAGAGGTTCTTAGGAGCATTGTAAAGATTCTCAGGAGAATCTACCTGCTGCACAATACCGTCTTTCATAACAACTATTCTTGTACCGAGTGTCATAGCCTCTGTCTGGTCATGTGTAACGTAGATGATTGTAGCGCCGAGTCTCTGATGAAGCTTTGAAATCTCGATACGCATCTGTACTCTAAGCTTTGCATCAAGGTTTGAAAGAGGCTCATCCATAAGGAATACCTTAGGGTTACGAACGATAGCACGACCCATTGCAACTCTCTGTCTCTGACCGCCTGATAAAGCCTTAGGCTTTCTGTCAAGAAGCTTTTCAAGGTCAAGGATTCTTGCGGCTTCACGAACAAGCTTATCTATCTCATCTTTCGGTCTCTTACGAAGCTTAAGACCGAATGCCATATTGTCATATACAGACATATGCGGATATAGAGCGTAGTTCTGGAAAACCATGGCGATATCTCTGTCCTTAGGTTCCACATCATTCATTACCTTGCCGTCAATCTCAAGTGTACCGCCTGAGATGTCCTCAAGACCTGCAATCATACGAAGTGTTGTAGATTTTCCACAACCTGAAGGTCCTACAAAGATGATGAATTCTTTGTCTGCAATCTCCAAGTTGAAGTCCTGAACAGCCTTAAAGCCGTTCGGGTAAATTTTTTCAATGTTCTTTAATGATAAACTTGCCATTTTTCCTCCTAAAATGTGTACGAAAATTTATGCTCTAATTATATAAAATAAATCTTTAGTATTCAATCACATATATCACCAAAAATAACAGCCTGATTTCGTTAAAATAACGAAGTTAAATGCGGACACATAAAAATGAAAAAGTCAATAATTTACATAAAATTTACATTGTGTTATGCTAATAAAAATATATCGACCGTAAAAAACTTAATAGAATGAAGGAAGTATACGATAGGTGTAAATAATATAGCGAGGTAAGAAAATGAAGAAGGCATGGTGGAAAGAAGCTATAGTTTATCAGATTTATCCGAGAAGCTTTTGTGACAGCAACGGAGACGGAATAGGTGATTTAAACGGTATTACAAGTAAGCTTGACTATCTCAAGGAGCTCGGTATAGACGTGATATGGCTGTCTCCTGTGTACAGGTCGCCGAATGACGACAACGGCTATGATATAAGTGATTATGAAGCTATCATGACCGAGTTCGGTACAATGGATGATTTTGACAAGATGCTTGCTGCGGCACATGAAAGAGGCATCAAGATAGTGATGGATTTGGTAGTCAACCATACATCCGATGAGCATCCGTGGTTTGTAGAGAGCAGAAGCTCTAAAGATAACCCTAAGAGAGATTACTATATCTGGAAGGAAGGAAAGAACGGCAAGGAGCCTAACAACTGGGGTTCGGCATTCTCAGGTCCGGCATGGAAGTATGATGAGAAGACGGATATGTACTACTTACATCTTTTCTCTACAAAGCAGCCTGACCTTAACTGGGTAAATCCGAAAGTAAGAAAAGAAGTCTTTGATATGATGACAAGATGGTGTGAGAAGGGTATTGACGGCTTCAGAATGGATGTTATAAGCCTTATCTCAAAGCCTGAAGGTTTCCCTGATGCAAAGGTTGTAGGACTTTACGGAGATATGAATATCTGTGCAAACGGACCTAAGGTACATGACTATCTGAAAGAAATGAATCAGAAGGTGCTTTCAAAGTTTGATATTATGACTGTCGGAGAGACTGCAGGCGTTACACTTGATGAGGCGAAAAAGTATGCAAACAGTGACGGCAGTGAGCTCAACATGGTGTTCCAGTTTGAACATATGGGGCTTGACGGTGAAGGTGACTTCAAGTGGTCAACAAAGCACATCCCGCTTGTACCTTTAAAGGAGAATCTTACAAAGTGGCAGCTGGGACTTGATGAAGTGGCATGGAACAGCTTATATTTTTGTAATCATGACCAGCCGAGAATCGTATCAAGGCTTGGTGATGACAGTGACGAGTTCAGAGAGGTTTCTGCAAAGTGCATAGCCACTTGCCTACATATGATGCAGGGTACACCTTATGTATATCAGGGTGAGGAGCTCGGTATGACAAATACAGTGTTCAAGTCTGTAGACGATTTCAGAGACCTTGAGTCAATCAATGCATATAGGGAGCTTATAGAGAGCGGACTGTACACTAAGGAAGATATGTTCCCGAAGATTGCACACAAGAGCAGAGACAATGCCAGAACTCCTATGCAGTGGGATGCAAGCGAGAATGCAGGCTTTACCACAGGCACACCTTGGATTGACCTCAATCCGAACTATAAGAAAATAAATGTTGCCGATCAGTTAAAGAGAGAAGATTCGGTATTCCGCTACTATCAAAAACTTATCAAACTCAGAAAAGAGTATGAGATTATAGTATACGGAAAGTATGAGCTTTTACTTCCTGATGATGAAAACATATATGCATATGTGAGAACACTTGGAAATCAGAAGCTTTTGGTAGTGTGCAACTTCAGTAAGAACGAGCATAAGTTTGACTTTTCAGGCTATGAAAATGCAAAGGTTTTGATATCAAATTATAACAGAGATGTTAGAGAAGACGGCACATTAAAGCCTTATGAGACAGCTGTTTTATTACTTGAAAATGTATGAAAAATATGATAAAATATTGACAAATATCATAAAGATACTCAATGGAGGAGATTAAGATGAAAAAAAGATTCTTGAGTGTTGCAGCAGGTGTTTTGGCTGTATCCGCTATTTTGGCAGGATGCGGTTCAGGTGCTGCAAAGAGCGAGAGCGGTGCAGATACTCAGAGCAGTGCTGCAGAGACCAAGGCAGGCGAGTCTAAGGCTGACAGCAGCGCAAGTGCAGGTGCACTCAGACTTGTAAACGGTAAGATTGAGATTGACTCACAGCTTAAGAAAGTTGCCGAGAAGTACAAAGAGAAGACAGGACAGGAAGTTGTTATCGAGTCTTTAGGCGGCGGTGTTGATATTCAGGGACAGTTAAAGAGCTATAAGGCAGCCGACAATATGCCTGATATCTTCGTTATCGGCGGTGACGGTGACTACGCAAACTGGACAGATTCAGTTGCAGACCTCAGCGATTGTGAGTTCGTAAAGAATACAGATTTCGGTTATAAGGATAAGACATCAGGTAAGGTTGTAGGTTTCCCATATGCCGTAGAGGGCTACGGTATCACATATAATGCCGATATCCTTGAGAAGGCAGGTATCGATCCTGCATCACTTAAAAACTACGATGCATTCAAAGCCGCTTTTGAGAAGCTTGACAGCATGAAGAGTGAGCTTGGTATTCAGGCTGTAGCATCTGTAGCTGCAGAGTCGGGACAGATGTACTGGTCAACAGGTAACCACTTATTCGGTTACTACTACACAGGCGGACTTGACAGAGGTGACAACAAGTACTTTGATATGGCTATGAAGGGTGAGTTTGACGATCAGAGACTTTCAGAGTTTGCAGATATGACAGCTTTACTTTTCAAGTATGCAGATCCGCAGGTACTTATCTCAGGTACATACGATGATCAGCTTGCACTTTGGGCACAGGGTAAGACAGCATTCATCACACAGGGTAACTGGATTGATCCTTCACTACCTACATACAATGTAACATTTAAGGCAGGCCTTTTACCGCTTGCATTTACAAAGGCCGATATGACAAAGATCCTTGCAGACAGCCCTTCATGGTGGTGTGTATATAAGGACAGCAAGAATGTAGATGCAGCTAAGAAGTTCCTTGACTACTTGGCAACAGATCCTGATGCACAGGAGATTCTTGTAAAAGAAGCAGGTATGATTTCACCATATAAGTCAAGCACAATTGAGCCTGAGACTCCACTTGCAGTAAGCTTGAAGTCATATGTTGACGCAGGTAATACATCTTCATGGGCTTGGTCAAATATGCCTGAGGGTATTGCACAGAATAAGCTCGGTCTTATCTTCGAATCTTTCGCAAAGGGCGATATGACAAATGATCAGTTTGTTACAATGATGAAGACTACAATTGCCGATTATGTTGCAGCAAACAAAAAACAATAATTAAAAAACAATATTTAAAATGCTTCGCAAATTTTAAAACAGCCGGTTTAAAAGATTTGAGATCGGCTGTGTAAAGTTAATATATATTGCCAAGGCATTTGGATGCTTTGCGATATTTATCGCAAAAAACAGATTTTCTGTTTTCAAGAACTTAGATGGCGACTTTTTAAAGTCGCCATTTTTTTAGATATATCTTCATGCCTTAGTGGCATTTGAAAGGAGCGAACTTGAATACAAAAAATGCAAAGACGCTACCACTTATCTTTATGGTGGTAGGAGCGGTATTGACGATTTATGCATTGATTTTGGACTTTATGAAGTCCACAGGAGAATTAAGAGGATATATACTTATTTTTGGTGTGATTTTATTGATCTTAGGTATATTTAAAATGCCAAATAAAAAGCATACCAAAATAGTAAACATGGTTTTCTTATTCCCTATGATATTTACTTTTGCAGTTACTGTTATCATTCCTTTTATTTTGGGTATTGTATACTCATTTACAGACTGGAACGGTATACAGGTTACCAAATTCGTGGGACTGTCCAATTATATTACTATGTTCAATCAGTCTGATTATGTGTACTCATTTGTAATTACGGTAATATATACGGTTATAAATATGATTTTGGTGAATGTGGTAGGTTTTGCTTTGGCACTTGTATGTTCATCAAAGATTAAAGGAACATCATTTTTCCGTTCGGCATACTTTTTGCCTAACCTTATCGGCGGTCTTGTACTCGGTTATGTATGGCAGTTTATATTCAACAAGGTATTTACTACAGTATTTGCAGGTTCCGTATCAATGCTTACAAATGCAAACCTTGCACTGCTTGCAATACTTATAGTTAATACATGGCAGTATGCAGGTTATATAATGCTTATTTACTTGACAGGTCTTCAGACTGTGCCTAAGGATGTACTTGAGGCGGCGGGAGTGGACGGTGCATCCGCAATCACAACACTCTTTAAGATAAAGATGCCTATGATTGCAAATACATTTACAGTATGTATATTCCTTACATTGGTCAACTCTTTCAAACAGTTCGATTTGAACTTGGCTATAACAAACGGTGCTCCGAGCCGTATCATGGGAGCGGATATTATACAGTCTACAGAGCTTTTGGCTTTGAATATTTATAATACCGCAATCAGGAAGAACAACTACGCACTCGGACAGACCAAGGCGGTTGTATTCTTTATAATACTTGCAGTTGTATCACTTACACAGGTTGCAATAAGTAAGAAGAAGGAGGTAGAGCTTTAATGAGAGCACAAAAGATTAGAAATGTGGTCGGCACTATTGTCGGCTTTATCGTAGCATTCTTTATACTTTGCCCGTTTTTCCTTGTTGTAATAAACTCCGCAAAGACCAGTGCGGATATAGTGGTAAGCCCTATCACTTTGCCTAAGAACTGGGCACAGATGCTTACCAACTTTAAGGGTGTTATAAACAATACAAACTTCAGCTACTGGAGTTCTTTCAGAAGTTCTATGATAATTACAGTTGTTTCATTGGTACTTCTGACATTATTTTCATCTATGGCTGCATGGGTATTAAGCCGTCATCACAAAGAGGGTTGGTCAAACTTTATATTTATGATGTTTGTAGCAGCAATGGTTATTCCTTTCCAGGTTGTTATGCTTCCTATACTTACAGTTTTCAAAAACATAGGAAACTTCACAGGTATTCAGATGCTCTCAAGCTATAAGGGAGTGGTATTTGCTTACCTGGGATTCGGCGGTTCCATGTCAATCTTTGTACTGCACGGTTTTATAAAGGGTATTCCGAAGGAGCTTGAGGAGGCCGCATGGATTGACGGATGTTCTCCTGAAGGTACTTTCTTTAGGATTATTATGCCTCTTTTGCGTCCTGTACAGATGACTGTTCTTATTTTGAACGGTCTTTGGATTTGGAACGACTATCTGCTTCCATCTATTATGCTCGGACTTAACGGTAAGATTAAGACATTGCCTATCGCTGTAAGCAGCTTCGTAGGTTCTTATGTTAAGCAGTGGGACTTGATCCTTAGTGCCGCTTTCCTTGCTATGATTCCTATTGTTATTTTGTTCTTGGTTGCACAAAAGCAGATTATACAGGGAATGGTAGACGGAGCTATCAAATAATTATTCAGCTCTAAGCCATATGACTCTAAGCCATATGGCTTAAAATATAAGGAGGAATTATGAGAAGAAGTGGAATTTTATTACATGTAAGCAGTCTTCCGGGCAGATACGGCGTAGGAAGCTTCGGAAAAGAGGCGTATCGCTTTGTAGATAAGTTGAAAGCCGCAAAGCAGTCATATTGGCAGATTTTGCCGCTTGGTCCTACAAGCTACGGTGATTCACCTTATCAGTCTTTTTCAACATTTGCAGGCAATCCGTATTTTATAGATTTGGAAATGCTTATAGAAGAAGGTCTTCTTACTAAAAAAGAGTGTGAGAGCACAGATTTCGGAAGCAATCCTAAAAAGGTGGACTACAAGAAATTGTATGAGGGCAGATATGAACTTTTGCATAAGGCATATGAGAGAGCGGGGGTCTTTGAGAATGACGCGTTTAAGGATTTCGTCTATGAAAATTCTAAATGGATTTGGGACTATGCTCTTTTTATGGCGCTTAAGGACTATTTTAACGGCGAACCTTTTACTGCATGGCCTACAGATATAAGGGACAGATATGACTATTCCATCAACTACTACAGAGAGAAACTTTACTTTGATATAGAGTTCTATCAGTTCTTGCAGTATAAGTTTGATGAGCAGTGGAAGAAGTTAAAGGCGTATGCAAATGAGAACGGAGTTGAGATAATAGGAGATATTCCGATATATGTTGCAATGGACAGTGCGGATACATGGGCACATCCTGAGCTTTTCCAGATAGGTGAAGAGGGTAAGGCGACAGCTGTTGCAGGATGTCCGCCGGACGGCTTCGCTCCTGACGGACAGCTTTGGGGAAATCCACTTTATAATTGGGAATATCACAGAAATACAGGCTTTAAGTGGTGGATAAAGAGATTAAAGAAGAATTTCGAGTGGTACGATGTTATCCGCATCGATCATTTCAGAGGCTTTGACGAGTACTATTCCATCCCTGCAAAAGATAAGACTGCGGCAGGCGGTCACTGGGAGAAGGGACCGGGAATTGAACTTTTCAACAGGATTAAGGAAGCTTTAGGTGATTGCAGACTGATAGCTGAGGACCTCGGATATGTGACAGACAGTGTGCGCAGACTTGTAAATGATAGCGGTTATCCGGGAATGAAGGTGCTTGAGTTTGCATTTGACTCAAGAGATACAGGAAACGCCAACGATTATCTTCCGCACAACTATACAAGAAACAGCGTGGTATACACAGGAACTCATGACAATGAGACAGTAATGGGATGGCTTAATGATATAACCGAGAAGGAATATAATAAGGTGCTTGAGTACTTCAACTTAAAGAAGGGCATAAAGCATACCGAAGTATGTGATGCTATCGTCAGAGGTGCTGTCGGCAGCGTCTCAGATACCTGCATCATTCCTATACAGGACTATCTGCACTATGACCACAACTACAGAATGAACACACCGTCCACAATCGGTAAGAACTGGATGTTCAGGCTCACCGACAAGGAAATGAGTGATGAAGTTTGGAAAAAGATAAAGTATCTGACCGAGTTATACGGAAGGGTGAGATAAAGTATAGTATTTTAATATAAAAGGCCACAGTAAACAGTAGGTAATATAGTTTACTGTGGCTTTTAAATTCACTTATAGTGAAATAAAAATTATAGTAAAAGTTTCTAAATGTAGGATTTAAAAATAAAGAGATAATAATAAAAGAGCAACATAATTGCAGGTCTACAAATAAATGGAACAATATTGATAAAAATTTTTTGATGCTGTCACATGAATATATTTTTTTTTATAAATAAACAAGAGGTGCACGATTGATTATATCAACTCTTTCTCGTATAATATAAAAAGTTTTGTAGGAGGAGGAAAAAATGTCAGGAAAAAAAATAGTACCATTCTTGAAATGGGCAGGAGGGAAAAGACAACTACTGGATAGAATATCTGAAAGAATGCCTCAAAACTATAATAATTATTACGAGCCGTTTATAGGGGGAGGAGCTGTTTTATTTGGATTACAACCGGGTAGGGCACTGATTAACGATATAAACGAATCTTTAATCAATACCTATAGGGTAATTGCAACAAATCCACAAACTCTTATTGAAAGTGTAAAGGAGTTGGACTCTAAAATTGGTGAGGATGGTAAAAAATATTATTATGATTTAAGGGAACATTATAATGATAAACTAATGAAAAAAGAGTTTGATGTAGAGCTTGCATCACTATTTATATTTATAAATAAGCATTGTTTTAACGGATTATATAGAGTTAACGGTAAAGGCTTATTTAATGTCCCTTATAATAACAGTAAAAGGGAATCTATTGATGAAGAATCCATAGTGGCGGTTTCAGATTATTTAAAGAATGTAACCATTATGTCAGGAGATTTTGAGGTAGCGTGTCAAGGTGCAGGGAAGGGTGATTTTGTATTTTTGGACAGTCCATATGCGCCATTAAATCCTACATCATTTGAATCTTATACTAAAGAAGGTTTTGATATAGAGAGTCATAAAAGGCTTGCAAGGGTGTTTGATGAGCTGACGGAGAGAGGTTGCTATTGTATGCTTACAAATCATAATACAGATTTTATCAATAGTTTATATGGAAATAAGGGTTATAAAATAGATGTTGTCAGTGTGAAGAGGATGATAAACTCGGATGCATCTAAAAGAACCGGAGAAGAGGTAATTATCTGTAATTATTAAAGGATTTTTTCAATGCAAAGATTATTTTGTAAGAATCAGAAGTATTTCTATGAAAATGAATATTCTCAAATAATATTAGGAGACTCATTTCAGGTATTAAAAAAATTAAAGCCTGAAAGTATAGATATGATATTCGCAGATCCGCCATATTTTTTGAGTAATGGTGGAGTAACGTGTAGTGGCGGCAAAATGGTTTCTGTTAATAAGGGGGAGTGGGATAAGATTGGAAACTCTTCGGTAAATATTACTGAAAAGCATAAATTTAACAGAAAATGGATTAGACTTTGTAAGAAAGCTTTAAAGCCGGATGGAAGTATTTGGATTTCAGGTACATTACATAATATTTATTCTATCGGTATGGCTCTGGAACAGGAAGGATTTAAGATTATCAACAATATTACATGGCAAAAAACAAATCCTCCACCAAATCTTGCTTGCAGATGTTTTACACATTCAACGGAAACTATATTGTGGGCACAGAAGGCTGATAAAAAAGCACATCATTTTTTTGATTATGAGCTGATGAAAGAATGTAATGGTGGAAAACAGATGAAGGATGTATGGACAGGAAGTTTAACCAAACCGTCAGAGAAAAAATATGGAAGACATCCTACTCAAAAGCCTGAATATTTATTGGACAGGATAATACAAGCATCCACGCATCCCGGAGATATTATATTAGATCCGTTTTGTGGGTCAGGCACAACAGGAGTGGTAGCAAACAGGCTGGGTAGATTTTTTATAGGAATTGATATAGAAGAGGAGTACCTGAATATTACAAAATCACGATTGGAGACGGTGAATGACAAATAGGAATTTTGAAGAGTGGCTAAAATCATTTACAGATAATATTAATAGCTGGAATTATTATGTAAACTATGATACCGCCTATAAGAATACATCTAAAGTGAAAAGACAGTTAGCTTTATTAAATACATTAAAAGGTGTTGAGAATATTGAGGATGAGTTTAGGGATTTGGTAAGAGAGTATCCTGAATATATAAAAGCTATACCGTTGTTATTGGCAGTCAGAGAAGATATAATTGCAATTACAGAGAATGACAGAAGACTTGATTTTAATTTTAAAAATATGAATTATGATGTAGAGTTGTATGTTGAATTCATGCAAAAAACAGGAATCTTTGAGTTGTTGCAAAGTCATGTTGTAGGAGATTTATTAGATGTCGGACTTGGAATTAATATCGGCTTGGATAGTAATGCAAGAAAGAACAGAGGTGGAGATCAGATGGAGGATTTGGTCGAATTCTTTATAAAGGATGCAGGATTCAAAAAGGATATTACATATTTCAAAGAGATGTATCTGCATGACGTAGAGAAAAAATGGGGATATGATCTTTCAGCAATTAGTGCTGATGGCATTTCTAAGAAAAGATTTGACTTTGTAGTTAAGCCGGAGGGAAGTAGAGATGTTTATATATGTGAATGTAATTGCTACTCTTCGGGTGGATCTAAACTAAACGAGACTGCAAGAAGCTTTAAAACTATATCACTAGAAGCAGACGGCATTGAACATGTTCATTTTGTATGGTTTACAGACGGAGCAGGATGGCAAAAAGCAAAGGGAAACTTAAATGAGACATTTTTAATACAAAAAGATTTATATAATATTGCAGACTTAAAGAACGGAATAATTAAAAAGAAATTCATATAGCATAAGTATATTTATTGGCTGTTACACTTATATACAGTGTAACAGCCAAGTTTTTTATATTTCTATCACCAGTGCCTGATATCCCTCAAGCTTTATCTCCGTATCTGAAACAAATTCCACATTTTCCACATTGTTTAAAACAACCTTCTTACATTTTGAAGGGAGTTTTACAGTCTGCGGTTTGGTAGAGAAGTTACCGAGTACAAGCAATGTCTGATTGTCGCCAACTCTTTCAAAAGCCATCAGTCTTTCCACCTCAGGGAGGTAAGGTACGGTCTTACCGTATACCACAGTATTAGAGTACTCAGGATTTTTTCTGAGAGCGGTAAGCTTTTTGTAGTAAGAAAGTACGGAATTCGGATCGTTTATCTGTGAGGCGACATTGATTCTCTTGTAGTCGGGATTTACCATAAGCCAAGGTTTACCTGTAGTAAAGCCTGCGTTCTCGCTTGTATCCCACTGGAAAGGTGTACGGCTGTTGTCACGGCTGTACTTCTTTACTGCTGCAAAAGCCTCTTCTGGAGAAAGTCCCGCCTCTATTGCTACTTTATACTGGTCGCGGGTTGAGATATCATCTATCTGGTCCATAGATGTGAAGTTTACATTCTCCATACCTATTTCCTGACCTTGGTAGATGAAAGGAAGACCGCGGAGCATAAACTGCATTGTACCGAGGAACTTCTTAGCGGTTTCGCTAAGTTCATCGGCAGGAATATAGTGGCTTACACCTCTCGGCTCATCATGGTTTTCTATTATGGTGGAAATCATGCCTATATCTCCAAGTCTTTCCTGAGTCTCAAAGCAGCATCTCTTGTAGTCATCAGGAGTGATAGGAGAGCAGTCATACCAACCGTTCTTACTCTTTCCGAATATGGTCTCGTTAAAGTCGAACATACTGGAGAAGTATCCGTTATCTCCTATGAAAAGCGGGATATCCTCTTCACGCTCGTCAAATACTTCGCCTACCGTAAAAGCGTCATGCTTTGCAAATGTCTCATTCTTAAGCTCTGTAAGGAAGTCACCTACACCTACAGCGTCCTCAAGCATCTTTTGCGGCTGTACATATCCGTCTTCTCTGTCAGGCGGATAGCAGTAGTCTATTATCGGGAGAGCCTTTTTTATATTGATAATTGCGTCAATTCTGAAACCTGCCAATCCCTTGTCAAGCCACCAGTTGATCATTTTATAGATTTCTTCACGAACCTTAGGATTTTCCCAGTTTAGATCAGGCTGCTTTTTGTGGAAGAGGTGAAGATAGTATTTGTTTGTACCGGGGATTTTCTCCCATGCGCTGCCGCCGAAGTACGAACGCCAGTTGTTCGGCTCCTTGCCGTCTTTACCTTCTTCTATATAGAAATACTTGCCGTATTCACCGTCAGGGTCCACTACAGCCTTTTTAAACCACTCATGCTCGTTTGAGCAGTGATTTACTACAAGGTCCATAAGGATGTACATATCTCTTTTTTTTGCTTCAGCCAAAAGCTCGTCCATATCATCCATATTTCCGAATACAGGATCTATATTGTAGTAGTCTGAAATATCGTAGCCCTGATCTGCAAAAGGAGAGCAGTAGCAAGGTGAAATCCATATGATATCCACACCAAGCTCCTTAAGGTAGTCAAGTTTCTCAGTAATACCCTTAAGGTCACCGATACCGCTGCCTGTAGTATCATTAAAACTTTTTGGATATATCTGATAAGCAACCTTACCGTGCCACCATTTTTTTGTCATATATAACCTCCTAAGAAAATAAACTTTCTTTCAAAATCATAATTTATCACAATGTATAAAATTATGCAAATAAAAAAGATGCCTGTAGAGTATACAAACATCTTTTTAAAGAATTATTTGAAGCCTTTCTTTATAACCATGCCGCAGCCTACCGTGAAGATGATAATAGAAGAAAATATTATAAGTATTCGCTCGGTCATATCCACGAAAAAGCCTTCAGGCACTATATTTATAAGATTGTCGGTAGTCGGGTCAAGCATCCATAAATCATTTGTAAAAACTATGCGGTGGAAGAGAATAAAATATTTCTCAAAATCACCTGATACAATGAATATAAGGACACCGACTACAGCCAGTGAAAGCAAAGTACCGTATACAAAGACATTTGATATAAAGCTTGATATTTTACCTTTAAGAAGTTTTGCAGATATTATACACAGTATAATCACGGCAATCAGTATGCTTCTTATACGGCTCGCACCTACAAAAAGATTTCTTACATCCTGCATATGTTTGACTTCTCTCTCATTAAAGAAAGGAGTATCGGGAACATCCTTTATAGTAGCCTTTACATCTGTCAGGGTATCTTTGGTACCGTTCAAATAATGCATCATATCCACGGTTACATCCATAAGGTCCGGCATTGATATGCCGACAAATGCGGTCACCGCATATTTTTTATACTCTTTTTCATAGAATGAAAAGTCGGAATATGCGGCGATTTCAATGGAAGTAACCAGTGCAATAAACATCAGTGAAAAGCTTGAAATAATACCTAATATGAAACGAAGGAATTTCATCAAGCGTCCTTCCAAGATTTTATGACCTTAAGTCTTGTGAACTCCTCACGGTCCTTTTCCTCAAGTGCATTTGTAATAGTCTTTACAAGTGTCTCATAGGTCGGGATAGTGATATTCTTTAAGGCATTGGCTCTTTTTTGAGTCTTTTTGATATTGCTTGCAAGTCTGTATGCCGAATTCTCAATCATAGAAAGCTTGACTGTAAGCCTTTTAACTTCGTTGAATTTCTCTCTGGCCTTGTCAAGTGATTCTCTGGTTGAATAATAAGCATAAGTAGGGGTGATAGGGTTATCATCAAATCTTACAAGCGGGATTTCGGTACCCATTACGGATCTGGTCTTTATCTGTACACTGTTCTCAACAGGAACGGAACCGGCTATATCGGCCACAAAGTCAATACCCAATTCGATATTTACATACATCAGCGCTTTATATGCGGCACTGAAAGTTGTATCTATTTGTTTCTGTATTTCTTTAGCCTCGTCAATAAGTCCCATAAGCTCGCGGATAAGAATATTTCTTTTCTTATCCATCAAGCCGTAGCCCTGTCTTGCCAGCGCCAGAGAGTTTTTTGAGGCTATCAAATTACCCTTGGTTGGGAATGTATTTATATTCATAACTAATCCTCTACTTTAGCAGGAACTATATCTCCGTTTGCATCAAGCATTGTAGGTTTGTAATACTGGTCAAGAACCTTTGTATCGATTCTGTCAAGCTCGCCCCTAGGCATAAGTCCAAGCAGATTCCAGCCTATATCCAGTGTATCAAAGATGGTACGGTTGTCATTTACGGACTGACCGATAAACATCTGCTCAAAAGCTCTACCGAATACAAGATACTTCTTATCCGTATCTGAAAGCTCGTCCTCACCGATAACTGAAGCAAGCGCTCTGGCATCACCCACCTTAGAGTAGGAAGAGAAGAGCTGGTTTGCAACGTCTTGGTGATCGCCTCTTGTAAAGCCTTCACCGATACCGTCCTTCATAAGTCTTGAAAGTGAAGGAAGTACGGCTATAGGCGGATAGATTGACTGACCGTTTAAGTCTCTGTCAAGAACTATCTGACCCTCTGTGATATAACCTGTAAGGTCAGGGATCGGGTGAGTGATATCGTCGTTAGGCATGGTAAGAATAGGAATCTGTGTAACTGAACCGTTTACACCTTCCACTATACCCGCTCTCTCATATATTGTAGCAAGCTCTGAATAAAGATAGCCCGGGAAACCTTTTCTTGAAGGAATCTCACCCTTTGAAGATGAAACCTCACGCATTGCCTCCGCAAAAGAAGTCATATCTGTAAGGATTACAAGGATGTGCATACCCTTTTCAAAAGCAAGGTACTCTGCAACCGTAAGTGCAACCTTAGGTGTGATAAGTCTTTCTACGACAGGGTCGTTTGCAAGATTGATGAATGTGATAACGTGGTCACTTACACCGCTCTCTGCAAATGTTCTCTGGAAGAAATCGGCAACATCGTGCTTTACACCCATAGCGGCAAAAACTACCGCAAACTTCTCACCGTCTTGTTCGTCACCCAAAGAAGACTGACGAACAAGCTGTGCCGCAAGCTCATCATGTGGAAGACCGTTTCCTGAGAAGATAGGCAACTTCTGACCTCTGATAAGAGTCATAAGTCCGTCAATTGCAGAGATACCGGTTCTTATATAGTTTCTTGGGTACTCTCTTGTAACGGGATTTAAAGGCTTACCGTTTACATCAAGTGTTTTTTCGGCCTCTACACTGCCGAGACCGTCTATAGGCTCACCGATACCGTTGAATGTTCTGCCGAACATTGCTTCGGAAACGCCTATTTCCATAGGCTTTCCTGTAAGCTTTGTGTGTGTATTTCTAAGTGCCATACGGTCTGTTCCTTCAAAAACCTGTATGACGGCCTTGTCATCATTTATCTCTATAATTCTGCCGAGGCGCTTCTCATTACCGTCTACGGTCATCTCTACGATTTCATCATAGGCAGCACCCTTGACACCCTCAAGAACTACCAGCGGTCCGTTTATGGAGCTAAGTCCAAGGTATTCTATTGACATTTTTTTACCTCCTATGCATTCTTTTCAAGTACTTTTTCGTAGAATGTGTCAATGTCTTTTTTGTATTGATCCAACATTTCAAGTTTGTCATTCGGAACATCATACTTTATAGAAGTTACCTTATCCCAAATGCCGTCCTGATGTAAAACGCTCATAGGCATACCCTGATGAACCAGTGCTTTTGATTTCTGATACAGATAAAGTATAACGTCCATCATCTTAAACTGCTTTATAAGAGGTACTGAAGTATCGTCCTTGTGGAATGCATTCTGCTGCAAAAATCCTACTCTTATAACCTTTGCGATATCAAGTACAAGCTTCTGGTCGTCAGGCAATACGTCCGCACCGATAAGCTTAACTATTTCCATCAAAGAAGCTTCCTGATTGAGGATATATACAAGTCTGTTTCTGTATTCAACGAACTTCTTGTCTACATGCTCGGCGTACCAAGGTGCAAGGTCTGTCAAATACTCGGAATAGCTGTCAAGCCACTGGATAGCAGGGAAGTGTCTTGCATAAGCAAGTCTCTTATCAAGTCCCCAGAAGCAACGTACGAATCTCTTTGTATTCTGCGTAACAGGCTCCGAGAAGTCACCGCCCTGTGGAGAAACTGCACCGATAATGGAAACGGAACCTTCAGTGCCGTTTAAGTTTTGCATCATTCCGGCTCTCTCATAGAATGCTGAAAGTCTTGATGCCAGATATGCCGGGAAACCTTCCTCGGCAGGCATTTCCTCAAGTCGACCTGAAATCTCACGAAGAGCCTCGGCCCATCTTGAAGTTGAGTCCGCCATGATTGCAACGTCATAACCCATATCTCTGTAGTACTCTGCAAGTGTAAGACCTGAATACAGAGATGCCTCTCTGGCCGCCACAGGCATATTTGAAGTGTTCGCAATAAGAGTTGTTCGATCCATCAAAGGATTACCGCTCTTAGGGTCGATAAGTTCCGAGAACTCCTCAAGAACCTGTGTCATCTCGTTGCCACGCTCACCACATCCTATATATATGATGATATTTGCATCCGACCATTTTGCAATCTGGTGCTGTGTCATGGTCTTACCTGTACCGAATCCTCCCGGAACGGCTGCCGTACCGCCCTTTGCAAGAGGGAAGAGAGTATCAAGTATTCTCTGTCCTGTGATAAGCGGAATGCTTGCAGGGAATCTCTTCTTTGTAGGTCTCGGCACACGAATAGGCCAATGCTGTGTCATAGTTACAGGAATTTCACTACCGTCTGTAAGCTGCAATGTAATAAGCTTATCATTGATAGTATACTCACCGTCCTCAACCACATCTACTACATAGCCCTTAAGATTAGGTGAGAGCATTACTTTATGTACAATTGCCTGAGTCTCCGGAACTTCAGCGATGATAGTACCGCCGTCAATAGCCTGACCCGGCTTTACAGTTATATGTGTTTTCCAAAGTTTCTTTGTATCAAGTGAATCTACACTGACACCTCTTGATATATAAGCACCCTCTTTTTTAGCTATCTCGCTAAGCGGACGCTCGATACCGTCAAAGATATTGTTAAGTATACCCGGTGCAAGAGTTACGGACACAGGAGATCCTGTACCTGTTACCACTTCGCCGGGCTTAAGACCGCCGGTTTCCTCATAAACCTCAATGATAGTTGCATCGGTTGTAAGACCGATTACCTCACCTACAAGGTTCTCCTCACCTACGTATACCATTTCATGCATTTCAAAGCCGGAATCATTTGATGTCTTTACGATCGGCCCGTTTATTGCAAATATAATACCTGTTTTTGCCATTATAACACCTCCATCTCTACATCAAATTTATCTTTAGCTTCTGCTATCTTTTTCTCGAAAGAATTGTCAATCAGGATATTCTTAGCCGGAATGACGGCTCTTATACCGCCATGGAAAGGATATTTGCTTATAATTATATCAATACCGTGCTTTACAGAAAGCTTATGTGCCAAAGCTTCATCGTTAGGGTCGATATATATTTTCACTTCATCATTTCCCGCAAACTTAAGTGCCTTGTCTATCTGAGAATCAAGCAAAGCTTCATATGCGGGAGAGGATTGATAGGTCGCAAGTTTTGCTTCAAGCTGTGTAAAGATTTTTTCTTTAAGCTCGGCAGCTTTTTTGCTGATTTCCATTTTCAATTTTATTTGTTCAAGAGCAAGCTCTTTATTGGTCTCCTTGTCAATCCTTGTAGTTTCTGTTTTGACTTCCATATCAGCAAGCCTTATCTCACTGCTTTGGTAGTCTGCGAAGTCCTTATCTAAAGCACTTCTATAATCTGAAAGTATCTTTTCAGCTGCAGCCATGGCATCCGCCACGCAGGCTTCTTTAAAATGCTGTAGTTTTTCTTCTATTGTCAAGATAATACCTACCTTTTTATACTAATGTAACAGTTCAGCAAAAGCTGAACTGTTAGGACAAGTTTGTAAGATAAATCTTACAAAACAGATGTATCAGACAGATTGGGTCATCTATCTATAGTTTTAATCCGATAGCTTCGTTTACATAGTCTGTAATGAAGTTTTCGGATCTTCCGGTACCATGTCTGTCCGGTATATCAATAAAGAGTGGGATATGTGATTCCATCTTATATTTGTTGACAAGCTCGGGATAGTCCTTAGAAAACTTTTCTGTAAGAAGAACTATGCCTATGTCTTTGCTGTTAACAACAAAATTGAGGGCATCAGTGAGTTCATTTTTTTCATGAACCACCACTCCTTCCACTCCTGCAAGTCTCATACCTGTAAGAGTATCTACATTATCGCTAATAAGGTACATTTTCATAAGATTGCCTATTATAAACGACCTAAGATCATGAATGCAACTACAAGTCCGTAAAGACAAACACCCTCTGCAAGACCTACGAAGATAAGTGACTTACCAAGGATTGAACCGTCCTCGCTGATAGCGCCAAGTGCTGCAGATGCTGCTGCAGATACGGCGATACCGCCACCGATACAAGCAAGACCTACTGAAAGAGCTGCTGAAAGATATCCAAGACCTGCTGCGCCTGAAGTTGCTGTCTCGCCTGCCGCATAAGCGTTGCCTGATAAGAACAATATGCTTGCAATTGCCATAACACCAAAGAACATAAAGATGTTTCCTGCAAGGGCTTTCTTATAACGACCCTTTGTCTTCTCACCGATCATAAATGCGATGAAAGGAACTGCAATACTTAAAATAAGAGCTGCTGAAAGAGTTACTTTTGCTAATGTGTTCATTTTTTTTCTCCTAAATAAAAATTATATATTTATATGACGAAAGTCATATGGTTAATAAATTGATTTGTTACTATGCGTAAGGTTTAAATGCCCTGCCGCCTCCGGTATAGAATCTGGAGAATAACTCATAATACTCCAGACGAAGTACCTGTATACCTACAATCAAACCTTCCATACCCATAACGAAGATGTTTCCGAGAACAACACCGATCCAGTTGATGTTTCCGCTCTCGGCACCTGAAAGCATAAGAACAACTTCCATCATAGCGGCATGGCTGACTGCGAAAGCACCTACCCTGACGAATGACAGTGAGTTTGAGAAGTAGCTTAAAAGTACTTCAAAAAGCTCAAAGAATCCCTGTAATACGAACATTCCGGCTCCGCCTTCAAGGTGAACCTTTCTTCTTTCAACTATTTCAGCTAAAGGCTCTTTTAAGAAGATAAGAATTAAAGGTATTACAAACATTATTATAAGTACTATAGATGCAGGTAACGGATTTCCCGTCATGAAAAGCACCATGGTGGCAAGTGCGGATGCATAGAATACAAGTCCCGCAACTCCGTTTGTATCAAACAGTGCTTCACCCGGCTTTTTGAATCTGAGCTTTGTCAAAATACTTATAATCATCATAAGTATAATGATAAGCATACCGAGTGTTATAGTTACAACGAAAACGGTATTAAGGTTTCCGATAACGGGAAGTGCAGTCATTGCCTTTGCCGGTCTTAACCAAAGCGGTTGTATAATATCTTCAAAACCGAAGATTGAACCGAATAAGAAGCCGAATATTGTGGAGAAGAATCCACATCTTGCAATGATACCTGCAAGTCTTATTTTCTTGGTACAATACAAAATGCTGCCCAAAATCAAAAGTACAAGGCCCTGTCCGACATCTCCGAACATGAAGCCGAACAAGATGGAATATGTGATACCCACAAGAATTGTAGGGTCAAATTCCTTATAATTCGGAAGCCCGTACATCTCAACAAACATCTCAAAAGGTTTAAAGAGAGCATTGTTTTTCAACTTGATAGGCGGAGTGCTGAGAACTTTTGACAAATCTTTTTCTGAAAGACAGAAAGTTTCAGGCTCATTTTCAAGTTCCTTTGAAAGCCTTTCGGCATCGCGCTCTGTTAACCAACCGCATATAATGTAAAAGACTTTCTTATCCGCTCTGTTTCCTCTTGTAGCCGCAGCATACTTTCTTACATCAAATACCTTATTGAATCTGTAAAGCACCTGATTTGCAAGCAAAAAGTCGTCTTTTCTGTCTTCAAGAGTCTTTATAATCTTGTCATCAACGGATGTTATCTCTGTCTTTATTGACTGAATCTTTTCCTCAAGATGTGTGCTGGCGGCAGCAGGCGTACCCTCATATCCTTCAGGTAAGAAAAATCTCTCAAAATGCATAGAAGAGTAGATTGCATCTATCTGATCCGATATGGTATCAGGTACAAAATATACACCCCACACTCTGTCATCAATTTCTCTTGCCTTATAGAAGATGGTATCGACACTGTCATATACAAATGTCATGAATTTCTCATAGTATTCTTTCGGCATGGAACCGAATCTGAAGTTCACATATTTAAAATGAAGAATCTTTTCGGTGTCATAATCCAGTCCGATAAAGTATTGAACACTTTTCAACTTTTCTTCATATTTTGAAAGCTCGGCTTCAAGATCGCTCTTTTTTTGTGAGAAGGCGTTAACCTTATCTGAAAGAGTATTTGTCAATGCCTCAGCCTCTTCGATGCTCATTTGACGATTTGCTTTGAAATCAGTATCCTTAAGATACTCTTTAAGTTCCTGTGAGCTGTTCAGAGCATTTTTATAAGGATTGGTATCAGTAAACGGATGCAATTCCTTAACATCCTTAAGTTCAGACAGAGCGTTCTCCAGCTGAAAATCATATTTGCTGATATAAGTTTCAATAATTCTGTCAATGTCGTCTTTCGGGCCTGTGATATTCAAGAATTTCATTCTTTCAATCATGCGAAAGACCTCCTTGTCTCAAGTTTTAGAATCGTAGTGATAATATCCTCTGCAGGAAGTGAATACCTGATAGACTCTATTATCTTTGTGACTCTGCTTATTTCCAGTTCCCTGGCGTACAGATAGTAGCTAAGTGTGGCTAAAGAATACGGATCCTTTTTCTTGTTCTGAGTGTATAAATACTCAAGTGACGACATGAAAATCTCTTCAAGTCCCGGCTTGTTTTTGAACAACCTGGATTCAAGTTTTCCGTAGTAGGTCTTTTCAAAAATCTCAAAGAAAGCTGCAACATCTTCAGATTCCGCCATTTGCTTTATCTCATCAACACTGAGTTTGTAGTAGTGAGGGATAAGTGTAGCATAAAGATCGGCACTCTTTACATTGTAGTATTTCTTTATCCTATATATCCACTGCATATTTAAAAAGTCACATCTTGTACCTAGAATTGACAGCACATCTTTGCTTTCAGTACCTTTAAGTTCCTTTGCCGCGAATTTGAAGCATATATCAAAGTAGTAAGTATCAAGTGCAAGACCGTACTCAAATATAGTCTGTCCGCCCTTTGAATATACTTCGTTTAAGCAGTTGTAATATTCGGTATTTTTCAATGTTTCAATGAACTGCCGGATATCGTTTGCCGCCAACAAATCATCGATATTAAAATCCATATGAACACCGATATGCTTTGCATAGAATTTTAAGTTCAAGGATTTGGGCCTGCTACTGAGAATATCTCGTAGTATACGCTTTAATACATACATTTCATTGTACATAGACACCAAGTTCAGGTATTTTCTGGGTGTACCCGAAGTGAACTTATACAGTCCCATGAACTCTTCCAAACTACTAAGCATCAAAATCTGCTCGATATCCTCACGGTGTAATGTAGAAACGTCTACGTTTTTGAATGCGTCCTTGTAGTATTTGTACTTCATCAGCTCATTCATAGCGGAAGATATACTTTCACATTCACACAGTGATTTGAAGCCGTCAATGCTTATCAAATCGCCCGACATTGCACGGATTTTTGTAGTAAGGGAAGCGTATTTAAATAAATTTCCCATGGCTACTCCTTAATCATTTCTGAAAATAGTGTATCCACATATTTATCATGGTTAGTGTCATACATGTCTTGCAAATCCCTAAAGGCTTTTTCAGATTGCTGCTTAAGTTCCAGTATCTTCTTTTCTTTTGCAACATTCATAGATTCCTGTAATGCGGCAATTCGAGACTTCGTCTTGGCATCCAGATCTTGCTTCCAAAGCTCTTTTTTGGCGTTCATTTCAGCAGCAATTTCCTTTTTCTTAAGATTGGCGTCGTCAATATAGCTTTGCGACGAGTCTTCGATTTCGGAAAGTCTGCTTATTATATCATCCATAAAACCTCCTTAGTAAATTGTATTATGTGATATACCATGTAAGGCAAACCACTTTAAATATATTTCCGACTATTTTTACATTGCATATAATAGGTAGAAATACATTTGTCGAAAACAATAATATACCTTTTTAAGAAAAAGTAAAGGGAAAGATTAAATAAAATTGATAAAAAAACCATAAAGCCAACGGGCTTAAGCGGTTTTCAGCCTGTGATGTATTGTACAGACACACATAAGTACACACTGTGCGAACAGATACTTGAAATAAAATATGGTTTATTGTATAATTGTCAAGGAAGTAGGCAATATTTAGCGAAGATGCTTGCCTACTATTTTGTTGTATACGCACATATTTTATGCGGCTTTTAATGTACTTATATGTATGCATAAAATATCGGCAAAATACTTTAATAACTCAAAACAATAAAGAAATAAGAAAAGGAGAGGATATTGTGTTAAAGTATATTATCAAGAGGTTGATATTCGGTCTCGCTACCATATTTATTGTATCGACCTTGACATTTTTCTTGATGCAGCAAGTTCCGGGCGGACCGTTCGCTGCAGACAAATCAATTTCAAAAGCGGCTCAAAAAGCTTTGGAGGTTAAATACGGCCTTGATAAGCCGATTACAGTACAGTATGTAAATTATTTTAAAAATGCTTTGCATGGTGACTTCGGAATCAGTATAAAGCAAAGAGGAAGGGATGTAGCTCAGATAATATCCTCAAAATTCCCTGTTTCAGCCAGAGTGGGAGGTATATCAATTATACTTTCACTTCTGATAGGAGTTCCGTTAGGCTCCATTGCCGCGCTTAATCGAGGTAAGATACTTGACAGGCTTATCATTATATTTGCCACCTTGGGCATTGCGGTACCGAGCTTTGTTATCTGTACAATTCTTATGTATATACTTGGTGTTAAGCTTGAACTTTTGCCGACATACGGTCTGACATCACCGCTTCATTATATAATGCCTGTTATGGCACTGTCTTTTTATCCTACAGCATATATTGCAAGACAGATGAGATCGTCAATGCTTGATGTACTCGGACAGGATTATATGAGAACAGCCAGAGCAAAAGGACTTTCAGAGAATGTTATTTTGTTCAAGCACGCTCTTAGAAATGCAATTCTACCTATTGTTACATATATGGGACCTTTGGTAGCATATACACTTGTAGGAAGCTTTGTAGTGGAAAAGATATTTACAATTCCGGGACTCGGAGGTGAATTTGTAAGTTCGGTTATCAATCAGGACTACACAGTTATCATGGGAACTACAATATTCCTTGCAGCACTTATCATAGTGATGAATGTTTTGGTAGATATTGCATACACCATAATAGATCCGAGAATCAAACTTAAGTAAAGCCTATAAGAAAGGAGAAGGTTGTCACATAGCTTGTGATTTCCCTATATAAAATGAGCAAACACATTATTTCAGGGCATTTAAACTTATCGCCCGATGATCTTTTGCCCGCAAGCAAAGAAGAAAAAGAAAGTCTGATAGTGATGCGTCAAAGTGTCAGTTTCTGGCAGGACGGTTTCAGAAGACTTTTAAAGAATAAAGTTGCCCTTGCATCTTTGGCGGTATTCATTATTATATTGATACTCGCATTCATAGTTCCGATATTCTATCCTTACAACTATGCTACACAGATTCAAGGCAGTGAGAGACTTTTGCCTATGCAGTACTCCGCATCCGAGCTTACAAGGATAGCGGCGGGAGAGCATATATTCCCACATATACTCGGTACGGACAGTCTTGGAAGAGACTACGCCATAAGAGTAATGATGGGTGCCAGAATCTCACTTATAGTAGGACTTTTGGCGTCACTTATCGTACTTGTTATAGGATCAATATACGGTTCAATAGCCGCATTTTCAGGCGGTTGGGTAGATCTTATAATGATGAGAATTGTAGATATTATATATACGGTTCCTGATATTCTACTTATTATATTGCTTACATTCGCACTTAAAAAACCTATGAAGCTTTTGGCAAATGCGCCGGGCTTCGGATGGATCAATGTGCTTGGAATCAATCTTATCAGTATATTCGTAGTGTTCGCATTGCTTTACTGGGTAGGTATGGCAAGAATTGTCCGTGGACAGATTCTTGTATTAAAGGAGCAGGAGTATGTTACGGCTGCCAGAGCATTAGGCGCAAAGAGCGGCTCAATCATCAGAAAGCACCTGCTTACAAATACTATCGGTACACTTATAGTTACTACAACATTGCAGATACCTTCAGCCATATTTACCGAGAGTTATCTTTCATTCTTAGGACTCGGTGTTGCGGTACCTATGCCTTCACTCGGTTCACTTGCATCAGATGCAATTACAGGATTGCAATCATATCCTTATCTTTTGTTTGCACCTGCACTGCTTATAAGTTTGATAATACTGAGTCTTAACCTTTTGGGTGACGGACTTCGTGATGCATTTGACCCTAAGTTAAAGAATTAAGGAGAGATATATGAAACATTTGGTAGATATAGAACATGAAAGACTCTCCTTCTTTACACCTGCAGGAGAGGTAAAAGCGCTTGATGACGTTTCCTTCTATGTAAATGAGGGAGAAGTACTCGGAATAGTAGGAGAGTCCGGTTCCGGAAAGAGTGTTACAAGTTATTCACTGATGGGACTTATAGCAAATCCCGGAAAGATTATAGGCGGTGACCTCTATTTCAACGGATATCACATCAATGATATGAGTGAAAAGGAAATGAGGAAAATCCGCGGAAATGAAGTTTCAATCATTTTCCAGGACCCTATGACCAGTTTGAATCCGGTATATACTATCGGTAACCAGATAATGGAGGTTATACTCCTCCACACAAATAAGTCAAAGACCGAGGCGAAAGAGAGAGCAAAAGAGCTGCTTACACTTGTAGGAATCAATGAGCCTGAAAAGAGACTTAAGCAGTATCCTCATGAGCTTTCAGGCGGTATGAGACAAAGAGTTATGATAGCTATGGCACTTGCCTGTGAGCCGAAGCTTTTGATTGCGGACGAGCCGACCACAGCACTTGATGTTACTATTCAGGCACAGATTATAGAGCTTATGATGGACCTTAAGAATAAGCTCGGAATGGCAATTATTATGATTACACATGACCTCGGTGTCGTTGCAAGTATATGTGACAGAATAGCCGTTATGTATGCAGGTAAGATAGTGGAGAGCGGTCTTACAGACGATATCTTCTACAATCCGAAGCATGAGTATACAAAGGGACTTTTAAAGAGTATCCCTAAGATGTATGAGGCCGACTATGAAAGACTTGTACCTATCGAGGGTTCACCTGTGGATATGCTTAATCCGCCGAAGGGCTGCCCTTTCGCTTCAAGATGTGACTCATGTATGAAGATATGTTTAAGAGAGATGCCGCCGGTTAAGAATTTCAGTGATACACATTATTCACAGTGCTGGCTGAATGAAATAGAAGAAGATACAAACAGTGAGGGAGGAGAAGCATGTCTGAAAAAATAATCAAGGTTGAACATTTGCAACAATTCTTCCCTGCCGGAGGCTTCGGTAAGAATAAAAAATATGTAAGAGCTGTAGACGATGTTTCTTTCTACATAGAAAAAGGAGAGACATTGGGACTGGTAGGAGAGTCAGGCTGTGGAAAGACTACCACAGGAAGGTCTCTGCTTAGACTCTATGAGCCTACAGACGGCAGAATTATCTATAACGACAAGGTACTTTTTGACAGCGGAAAGGTGCCGCTTGTAGATGATAACGGAAACGATATCATTGAAAACGGTGTACCTAAACTTGGCAAAAAGACCGCCGTAAATATGTCGGAGTACAGAAAGAAACTTCAGATAGTATTCCAGGATCCTTACGCTTCACTTGACCCGAGAATGACTGTAGGAGATATAATAGGAGAGGCGATAGATATCAATAAGATAGCATCTTCCAAAAAGGACAGACAGGACAGGATAATAGAAGTTTTAAGAACTGTAGGTCTTAACTCCGAGCATGCCAACAGATATCCTCACGAGTTCTCGGGCGGTCAAAGACAGAGAGTCGGTATTGCAAGAGCGCTTGTAGTTAATCCTGATTTCATAGTGGCCGATGAGCCGGTATCTGCACTTGACGTTTCCATACAGGCACAGGTTGTAAATATGTTTGAGGATTTACAAAAGGAGAGAGGACTTACATATCTCTTTATTGCACATGACCTTTCTATTGTAAACCATATCAGTAACAGAATCGGTGTTATGTACCTTGGAAAGATGGTGGAGCTGGCAGAGTCAGGTGAGATTATCTTCAGACCGCTTCACCCTTATACAAAGAGCCTTATTTCAGCTATACCTGTGGCGGATCCTAAGATAGCAAGAGAGAGATCAAGAATAGTACTTGAGGGAGAGGTTCCTTCGCCACTTAATCCTCCTAGCGGATGTCATTTCAGAACCAGATGTAAGTATGCTACAGAGCAGTGTGCTATGGAAGTTCCGAAGTGGAGAGAGATGGAAAAGGGACATTTTGTGGCCTGCCACAATATCGAAAAGATTAACTAGACATTATAACCGTGTGGTTTTAATAAAAATTATTTAGGAGGATTTATGAAGAAACAATTGATTCTGGTGACATTGGTTATGACCGGTGCACTGGCGCTTACAGCTTGCGGCGGATCAAAGTCGGCAAAGAACGCAAACGGTAAGGTTCTTACTATCGAAATGGGACCTGATGTGGAGTCAATCGACCCTGCACTCAACACCACAAATGACGGCTCAAACTACATAACTTATCTTTTTGACAACCTGCTCAGAGTGGATAAGGACGGTAAGATAGCTCCAAGTATGGCAGAAAAGTATGAAGTAAGCGATGACGGACTTACATGGACATTCCATTTAAGAGACGGACTTAAGTGGTCGGACGGTTCGGATTTTACAGCCAACGACTTTGTATATAGCTGGCAGAGAATGGTTGACCCTGAGGTTGCCGCACCTTATGCGGAGACTGTACTCGGAATGGTGGACGGTTACGAGGATGCTATCGGTAATCCTGATGCAAACGGTAATACTACAACAACTCCGGATGTAACAAAGCTTAAGGTGGAGGCTCCGGATGATAAGACTTTTGTTGTACATATGGCAAAGCCTACACCATACTTTGATAAGCTTGCAACATTTGCAGCTCTTTCACCTGTAAAGAAAGATGTTGTAGAGTCAAATCCTGACGGATGGACACTTGACCCTAAGACATATATTTCTACAGGTCCTTTCAAGCTTAAAGAGTGGAAATCGGGAAGCTATTTAATGCTTGAGAAGAATGAGAATTACTGGAATAAGGATGCCGTTAAGCTTGACGGTATCAAATGTCTGCTTATGCAGGATCAGAATGCGGCATTCAGTGCATATGAGGCGGGGGATGCTTTGATGATCAAGGATATTCCTACTCAGGAGATCACTACATTGCAGAAGAGACCTGATTATCATATCGACCCGCAGCTTGGAACATACTTTATCGACTTGAACAACACATTGGATGAGTTCAAGGATGCAAAGGTTCGTCAGGCACTTTCACTTGCACTTGACAGGAAGTATATTTCAGAGACAATCACAGCAGGTACATATACACCTGCAAAGGGATTTATTCCGCAAGGTGTATCCGATTGGGACGGAAGCTCATGGTATGACCACCTTACAGACCCTTCAGTATATATAAATGTTGACGATTATCAAGGAAATCTTGCAAAGGCAAAAGAGCTTTTGGCAGAGGCCGGACATCCTAACGGCGAAGGTCTTCCTACATTGACATATTCAACAAATGATTCGGCTTATCATAAGAAGATTGCCGAGTATTTACAGCAGGCTTGGGGTGAGCTCGGACTTAAGATTGAGGTAAATATAGTTGAGTGGAAGTCATTTACACCGCAGAGAAGATCGGGAAACTATCAGATTGCAAGAGACGGATGGGTAATGGACTATGACGATCCTTCAAATATCCTTAATCTTACAGCAACAGGAAACGGAAACAACAGCTCAAAGTATTCAAACCCTGAGTATGACGCACTTCTTGAGAAGGCGGCTTCAGAAAAAGATCAGAAGACAAGATTTGATTATTTCCATCAGGCTGAAGAGATGCTTATGAGAGATATGGGTGTAACGCCGCTTCTTTACTACAATGAGATGTATCTTCAGAGTGACAAGATAAAAGACAGCTATCATACAACTGACGGTATCTATCACTTTGAGTATGCGGATATAGCGGAATAATATTATTAGAATTGAGGAGAGTTTATGAGAAAACGACTAATTTTGGCTACATTGGCACTTGCAGGTGCTATGGCACTTTCAGGATGCGGCGGTTCCAAGTCGGCAAGTAAGAATGGAAAGATTCTTACTATCGAGGAAGGACCGGATGTAGAGACAATTGACCCTGCACTCAATCAGTCAGCTGACGGTGCAAACTATATCACAATGATATCAGACAATTTGCTTAGAATTGATAAGGACGGTAAGATAGCGCCGAGCATGGCTGAAAAGTATGAAGTAAGCGATGACGGACTTACATGGACATTCCATCTGAGAGACGGACTTAAGTGGTCTGACGGCTCTGATTTTAAGGCTGATGATTTTGTATACAGCTGGCAGAGAATGGTTGACCCTGAGGTTGCAGCACCATATGCAGAGACTGTACTTGGAATGGTAGACGGATATAATGATGCTATCGGTAACCCTGATGCAAACGGTAATACAACAACAACTCCTGACAGAACAAAGCTTAAGGTAGAGGCTCCTGATGACAAGACTCTTGTAGTGCATATGTCTCACCCGACACCTTATTTTGACAGACTTGCCACATTTGCGGCACTTTCACCTGTAAAGAAGGAAGTGGTAGAGGCCAATCCTGACGGTTGGAGTCTTGATCCTAAGACATATGTATCTACAGGTCCTTTCAAGCTTACAGAGTGGAAGCAGGGAAGCCATATATTGGTTACAAAGAATGAGTACTACTGGAACAAGGATGCCGTTAAGCTTGACGGTATCAAATGCCTCCTTATGCAGGATCAGAATGCGGCTTTCAGCGCATACGAGTCAGGCGAGGCTTCAATGATTAAGGATTATCCTGTAGAAGAAGTAACAACAATACAGAAGAGACCGGATTATAAGTCCAGTCCTAAGCTTGGAATAGCATATATAGATATAAACAATGATTTGGATGAGTTTAAAGATCCTAAGGTGAGAGAGGCGCTTGCACTTGCACTTGACAGAAAGTATATGGCGGATACCATTACTGCAGGTATAAATTCACCTGCAACAGGCTTTATTCCGACCGGTGTAGTGGATTGGGATGAAAGCGCATGGGCTGACAATATCACAGATAAGTCTGTATACTACGACAATGACAATTTTGATGCAAATCTTGCAAAGGCTAAGGAGCTTTTGAAGGAGGCAGGACATGAGAACGGCGCAGGCCTTCCTACCATGTCATATACAACAAACGATGCAGGTTTCAATAAGAAGGTTGCAGAGTACTTACAGCAGGCTTGGAAAGAACTTGGAATAAATGTTGAAGTAAATATCGTTGAGTGGAAGTCATTTATACCGCAGAGAAGATCCGGAAATTATCAGATTGCAAGAGACGGATGGGTAATGGATTACAACGATCCTTCAAATCTTCTTGAGTGTGCATACAGTACAAACGGAAACAACAGTTCAAGATACAAAAATCCTGAGTATGATGCACTTCTTGACAAGGCTGCAAATGAGACAGATGCCAAGACAAGATTCGGATATTTACATCAGGCTGAGGAGCTTCTCTTAAAGGATGCAGGAGTTATTCCGGTAATGTATCAGAATGAGACATATCTTCAGAAGGATAATATAAAAGACAGTTTCTATACATCAGACGGTATTTGGCACTTTGAGTATGCGGATATAGCAGAATAAAATATTATATTTGAGAGTCGGAATTTTGTTTTTCGGCTCTTTTTATATAAAAATATTTGATGCGATAACGGTCGCTTACATAAATATTCATTAAATTATTTAGGTATAGACAAACCGAAGTTAATATGGTATAATTATGCATACAAGTGAATAAACTTAAAAATTTATAAAAATTGTACGAATTACTTTATACAAATATTATAATATTTAAGTTTGTATGCTATTTCATTAAGTTGGAGGAGGAATTGATGAAAAAAAGATTTATTGTTGCGGCATTGGCAATAGCCGGTGCAATGGCCCTTTCAGGGTGTGGCGGCGCAAAGTCGGGAAATGATTCGGCGGCAGGTAGTAAGAGTGCGCAAAGTGACGGTACAAAGACAGGTAAGAAAATACTTACAGTTCAGCTTGGACCGGATGTAGAGACAATTGACCCTGCGCTTAATTCGGCTGTTGACGGAGCAAACTATATATTGTTTGCATTTGACAATCTTTTAAAGATGGATAAAGATGGAAAGGTGGTACCGGGGCTTGCCCAAAAATACGAAGTAAGTGACGACCAGCTTACATGGACATTCCACTTAAGAGACGGCTTAAAGTGGTCTGACGGTTCAGCTCTTACAGCTAATGATTTTGTATACAGCTGGCAGAGATTGGTTGATCCGAATGTTGCCGCACCATATGCACAGACAGTGCTGGGAATGGTGGAAGGTTATGATGACGCTGTCGGAAAACCTGACGCTGACGGTAATACCACAGTAACCCCTGACCCTACAAAACTTAAAGTTGAAGCTACAGATGACAAGACTTTGGTTGTACATATGGCAAAGCCTACACCTTACTTCGACAAGCTTGCTGCATTTGCTTCACTTTCACCTGTAAAGAAGGAAGTGGTAGAGGCAAATCCTGACGGTTGGAGTATCGACCCTAAGACATATGTTTCAACAGGTCCTTTTAAACTTACAGAGTGGAAACCGGGAAGCTATCTGATGTTTGAGAAGAATGAGAACTATTGGGATGCCGACTCTATAAAACTTGACGGTATCAAATGTCTTCTTATGCAGGATCAGAATGCGGCTTTCAGTGCATATGAGTCAGGTGATGCTTTAATGATAAAGGATATTCCTACACAGGAGATAGATTCATTAAAGAGCAGAGCGGATTATCATATCGATCCTATACTCGGAACATATTATCTTGATTTAAACAATACCTTAGATGAGTTTAAGGATCCTAAGGTGAGAGAGGCGCTTTCACTTGCTCTTGACAGAAAGTATATCTCAGAGACAATTACATCCGGTACATATACACCTGCAAGCGGATTTGTAAGTGAGGGTGTAACAGACTGGAACGGTACTGCATGGCAGGACAATATAACAGATAAGTCCGCTTATATAAATATTGATGACCATGCGGCAAACCTTGCGAAGGCTAAGGAGCTTTTGAAGGAGGCGGGACATGAGAACGGTGCAGGTCTTCCTGATATAGTATATTCAACAAATGATCAGGCTTACCACAAAAAGATCGCCGAGTATTTACAGCAGGCATGGGGTGAACTTGGGCTTAAGGTTGATGTAAATATAGTTGAGTGGAAGTCATTCACACCGCAAAGAAGAGCAGGTAACTATCAGGTGGCAAGAGACGGATGGGTAATGGATTACAACGATCCTTCAAATATCCTTGAGCTTGCATTAACAGGAAACGGAAACAACAATGCCAAGTACAGCAATCCTGAATTTGATGCTCTGATGGGTAAGGCTGCTACAGAGAAAGACCCACAGACAAGATTCGGATACTTACATCAGGCTGAAGACGTTATAATGAAGGATACAGCTATGATTCCACTTCTTTATTACAATGATTTCTATCTTCAGAGTGATAAGATAACAGGCAGCTGGCATTCACCTGACGGCTTCTGGCACTTTGAATATGCCGATTTGGCTCAGTAAGATAAAAATATAATTATAATAATAAAATCGGGCAGAGACTTCATAGATTGGGGTCTCTGCTTTTTATATGGCTTGCGATATTTTTAATTTAGAAAGTTTATTATAGATAGGAATTGATTTGTAGATATTATATAAAGCATCAAAATATCACAAAATCAACATCTAATTTAGCATTTATCTTAAATTAAATGTTGATTTATATGGAAAATGATTTATACTTATAATTAGTAAGGATTTTATGAAAGGTTAAGGTGATAATATGCTGATACAATTTAATTTTAAAAATTTCAAATCATTTCGTGATGAAGCTACATTGGATATGTCAGCGACTAAAATAACAGAGCATGAAGACCATGTTGTAGATATTGCAAATGATAAGTTATTGAAGGTTGCAGCTATTTATGGAGCTAATGCAAGCGGAAAGTCCAATGTATGTGATGCATTTGGTTATATGAGATATTATGTATTAGAATCCTTTAAGTTTGGAGATGAGGATAGTGGATATAGGAAGAATGATGGTGATTATATAAAAGTGACTCCATTTTTGTTTGATGAGGATAGTTGCAATGGTGAGACTTCATTTGAAATTTTCTATGTTGATAATATGGAGAACACCGGAAAGACATACCAATATGGTTTTGTTCTAAAGGATAATGAAGTTATTGAAGAGTGGCTATATTCAAAGGCAAAAACGGCAAGAAATAATTATAGAACCATCTTTTACCGTAAAACCGGTGAAGAGTTGGAAATAAACGGAGTTCCTAATAGACAAATTGAGAATATCAAAGCCTCATTAAATAAAGAATCTCTAATAGTTTCCTTGGGTGCAAAGCTCCGTATTGAACAATTTAAGAAAGTCAGAGATTGGTTCTTAAAAAATAAGGTTATAAATTTTGGAAACCCTGTAGAGAATTTAGTTCGCTCATACAAGTTGCCAAAGGGATTTGTAGATGATAATGATAAAAAAGTTCAAGAGAATATGGTTAATTACTTTGCAGCTTTTGATGAGTCAATAAAGGACTTTAAAGTGGAGAAAGTAGTGTCAGAAGATGAAAAAGATAGTGATAAGGGATATAGAATAAATACTATTCATAAAAAGCTGGGTGGCGATGGTATAGCTTCTATTCCTTTAGCACAGGAGTCAAGTGGGACACAGAAGATGTTTGCATTGTACCCGTCTATAAAAGAAGTTTTAGATAATGGAGGTACATTGTTTGTAGATGAACTTAATGCAAGACTACATCCTTTACTTGTTAGAAATATTATATTGACTTTTTTGTCTGAAGAGATAAATACTATGAATGCTCAGCTTATCTTTACTACTCACGATATATGGCAGTTTTCAAACGATTTACTGCGTAGAGATGAAATTTGGATGGTAAATAAAAATAATGACGGGATATCGGAGTTGTATTCTTTAGCTGATTTTAAGGATGAGGACGGAAATAAAGTACGTAGGGATGAAGACTTAGCAAAGAAATATATGTTGGGTAACTATGGTGCTATCCCTGCACTGAAGCCTATGAAGGTTCTTAGGGAGGGCGATATATAGTGAGTAAAAGGGGAGAAAAATTAAGCGATTACAGGGCGGGAAAAAGAAAAGATCGTAATCAGAGAGTAGGTACAAGGGTACCTGAGTCGGGTTATTATCTTATAGTGACAGACACAGAGGAGACTGAGAAAAACTATTTTGAAGGGTTGAGAGACAGTATTCCAAAAGAGTTAAAGAATCGCTTGATAATTAAAGTGGAAAAAGCTAAAACAGTTGATCTTGTAGAAAGAGCACTGGAATTTGTTAGCAAAGAGTCTCAGATGAGGATGCCGTGGATTGTATTTGACAGAGATGAAGTTAAGGATTTTGATAAGATTATTCAAGATGCGGAGAAAAGTGGTGTGATGGCGGGATGGTCTAATCCTTGCTTTGAGATTTGGATGTATGCATATTTCGGAGAAATGCTGGTAATAGAAAAATCTGTGAAATGTTGTGAGAAATTTGCAGATAAGTTTGAAAAATGTACCAAGAAGAAATATCTTAAAAATGACAGACGCATTTATCACAAACTATTAGAATATGGAGATGAGAAAACTGCAATTCAATTAGCAAAGAAAAACTATAATATATGTGTTAAAAATACAAATAAGAAGCCGTCTGATATGTATCCGGTATCTACAGTACATATGTTAGTGGAAGAAATAAAAAATAAAGTAGAGAGTCCGGAATAATTTACTTTTTCGCTATTAAAATTCAAAATAGTAGCGAAAAGGGTTGGAATATGGGTAACAAAATATCATTACCTGCATTGTAGATTATATCTGCTTTGCAGGTGTTTTGCACTGAGATACACAAAAATTGGTTGACAACTTGTCAGTTAAAGTATATCATATGACTGAGCGGAGGTATAAAATGAGAGATGTGAAAGAACCTGAAATACGGCGTGCCGAGATTATGGATGCTGCAATGATACTCTTCATGGAGAAGGGGTATACCAATACGACAACTCAGGATATAGTCGATAAAGTAAATATATCAAGAGGATTATTATATTATCATTTCAAAAATAAGGAGGATATCTTATATTGTCTTGTAGAAAGATATTCAGACAGATTGTTGAAAGATATTTACAGTATCGTCTATGATGAGGATAAAACCGCTATAGAAAAAATCAGGTCTTTTATAGACATCACAATTATATCTTCACAAAATATTACTGCAGAGGATACGGTACTGCAAAAAACAGTTGAACTTAAAGAAAATCAATATATGATAGATAAGTTATCCCATAAGCTTGTTGAAAAGCTTACATTATATTTTGAAAAAATTATAAATCAAGGGATAGCGGAAAAGAATTTTTCTGTAAAATATCCAACAGAAACGGCAGAGTTTCTTATGACGGCATATGTTTTTGTATCAAATAACATGAGCATAAAATGTTCAAAAAAAGAACCCGTCAATAATTACTTAAATGCATTTAAGATAATGCTTGAACAAAGCTTAAATGCGAAAAGGCTCTTTAGAGATTAAAGATAAGAGAATGATTTTTATATACATAAAAAATTCGACAGCTGATGATATGCTGTCGATTATTTAAAAGAACAACTGACAATTTGTCAATAAAGGAGAATTATGTTGGAAATAAAGAATTTCAGTAAATTTTATGGAGACAAAAAGGTAGTCGATAACCTGTCAATTTCTGTACAGTCCGGAGATATTTATGGTTTTATAGGGGCAAACGGAGCCGGAAAAACCACAACAATAAAAGCGATAGTCGGCATTCATGACTTTGAAGGTGGAAGTATAACCGTTATCGGGCATTCAATTAAATCACAACCTGTGATTTGTAAAAAAATGATGGCATATATTCCGGATAATCCCGACCTTTATGAACATTTGACAGGGTTTCAGTATATAAATTTTATTGCTGACTTGTTTGAAGTTTCTACTGAAATACGTAAAGACAGAATAAAAAAGTACAGTGATTTATTTGAGATGACAAAGTATCTTTCAGGATTGATATCTTCGTATTCACATGGTATGAAACAACGAACGGCAATTATTTCAGCACTGGTACATGATCCGAAACTGTTTATTTTGGATGAACCTTTCGTTGGACTAGATCCGAAGGCTACTTTTTGTTTGAAGAGGATAATGCATGAATGTGTGTCAAACGGTGGGGCTGTTTTCTTTTCAACACATGTATTGGAAGTTGCAGAAAAATTATGTAATAAGATTGCAATTATAAAAAACGGGAAGTTAATAGCAAGCGGTAATATAGGAGATGTAAAAGGAGATAAATCCTTGGAAACTTTTTTTATGGAGGTAGAGGATAATGAAAAAATTGTGGATACTTATTAGAGTGCAAATATATAATTTCTTTCCGATAAATGAAATCAGATATTCGAAAAATAATAAAAGCTCCGGTAATATTACAAGCTTTGGAATAACTGCGCTTTTTGTATTTTCTTGTATATATAATATCATGACAGCAAAAACGTTGGCGCAGGTAGGGCAGCAGGAATTGATACCTGTATATATGTCGGCGGTATCAAGTTTTACGATATTATTTTTGACAATATTTTATTCTAACGGGATTTTGTTTGGCAGTAGAGATATGGAAGTTCTATTATCTTTGCCTGTACAAGGCTTGGATATCATAAGCAGTAAATTCATGTTTATGTATTTATTGAACTTTTTTATAGGTTTGATTTTTATGCTTCCCGGAGGAATTGTTTGGGTAGGGAGTGAAAGCTTAGGGGCAGTTGATATTATTCTGTTTTTTCTTTCTATATTGTTTGTGCCGTTGATACCTATGTGCATAGCATCATGTATGGGAATAATTATCGTTGTTGCCTCATCCTTTTTCAAAAGAAAAAATATTGTTGCTCTGATTTTTTCATTTGCAATGATAGGCGCAATAGGATATATGGCAGTATCAGCTATGGGTAATGAAAACAGCATCGGCATTATACTTGCCAAGCAAATCACAGGACTGTATCCGATATCTAAGCTGTTTATGCAATATTATAATTTCCCTATGTACATTGGAGAAGGATTTTTAATTTTTCTTTCAACAGCAGTTTTTTATATATTTATAAAAATTGTTTCGGTGAAGTATAGACTGCTTAATACTCTTGCGAAAACAACACCCGGATATGCCGACAACAAAGAAACATATAATAGAAAATCGTTATTTGTTGCCCTATATAAAAAAGAACTGGGGCGCTTTCTAAGCTCTTATATGGAGATGTTGAATGCAGGGTTTGGAGTGATACTTTTATGTGTTTTCAGTATATTTTTATTGTTTAATTCCGTGGAACAAATTGGAAGGTATGTGGGAATTGAAAATATAAATGAATATTTTTCAAATCTGTCTCCGCTTTTTATTGCGGCTATGCTTACTATCAGTTGTCCGGCAGCTTCAGCCATATCTTTAGAAGGAAAAAACATTTGGATTTTACAAAGTTCTCCTGCCAGGGTAAAGACTATATTAAATTCAAAGATAGCACTGAATCTTACACTCCATATGATCGGATATATAATTTCGGAATTTGTATTCATATTAAAACTTGATATGAACATTATTCAAATACTTAACCTAATCATTGTTCCTATATGTTATTCGCTTTTTATAACAGTGACGGGAGTTGCCTTAAATAAAAAATACCCCAACTATGAGTGGGAAAGTGAGATGATAGTAGTAAAACAGAGTATGCCTGTTATTTTATCAGGACTTATAGGAATGATTGCACTCATTATTCCGATTTCTCTTTATTTAGGTTTAAAGCTTCCGATAACGTATGCCTTGCAGCAGGTGTCGGTTATTTTAACTATTGTTACGATTGTGGTTTATAAAAAGGTGAGCAATTCAAAATTTATTTGATTTAATGAGAGAATAAAAAACTTATAATATATAAATATACAGTAGGTGGAGTTACATATTGTGACTCCACCTATTATACTAAGTTGCGGATAATTCTAAGCTCGATTTTTGGCGAAAGGATTTACTCCTGATTAAAAAAATTACGTAAAACAATATTATAAAAATAAAATTTGCGTAAATAAATAGATAGATAAAGACGATATTTAATAAAATTTAGTTAAAATATAGAATATTAAGCAATTAGATTGACTTTACAACTGCTTATATGCAATAATGGTGAAAAGAAAACAAGAACGTTTACGTAAATATTTAATGAAATAGAGATGCTTGGAAAGGAGAGCTGCCAATGATTAAATTTGGAATTATCGGTTTTGGCTATATGGGACATAAACATGAACTGAAAATCGAACAGACGGAAGGCATGGAATTAGTTGGAATTTGTGATATTGATGAATCCAGAATGGATGATGCATCAACACCCGGAGTAATAAAATATACAGATGCGGACAGACTGCTTGAAAATAAAGATATTGATACTGTGTTGATTGTAGTGGAAAATCATAAGCATAGAGAAATGGTAGAAAAAGCTGCAAAGGCGGGGAAAAATATTATTTGTGAAAAACCGGTTGCTCTTAATGTAAAAGAGTTTGATGAAATGGTACAGATATGTAGTGAATGTGGAGTTGATTTCACAATTCATCATCAAAGGCGATATGATAGAGATTATAGAACTATGAAATCCATTTATGATCAGAATAAGCTTGGTAATATATACACTATTCAATCTATGCTGTATGGAATAAACGGAAATATGCATGATTGGCACGTATATAAAAAATACGGTGGTGGAATGCTTTATGACTGGGGAGTTCACCTGATTGATCAAATATTATGGATGGTTCCGTCTAAGGTTGAATCTGTTTATGCACAAGTCAGGAATGTGATAAATTTTGAAGTTGATGATTATTTTAAGGTTGACATAAAATTTCAAAATAATGTCCGAGCAGAAATAGAGTTAGGAACATATTTTTTGGGAGATAAAGAAAACTGGTTTGAACATCATTGGTTTATCGGTGGTGATAAGGGTAGTGCTTACTCGGACGGCTTTTTACCAAAAGGAAAAATTGTAAAAACAACTCGTCTTTTGACAAATGTTCCGGGAAAGACAACGATGACTTTTGCAGGCCCTACTCGTTCGTTTGGTCAGATTAATAAAGATATTCTTGTAACCGAGGAACTTCAAATTGCAGATAATGATCAGATTGAATTTTTCGAGAATTATAGAGATGCAAGAGAAGGAAAAACAGAATTTATAATTAAACTTCCTGAAATACGCAGAGTAATGCAGGTTCTTGAAGCGATTTGGGAGTCTTCAGAGAAAAACGAAGTAATAAAATTTGATGGAGGACTGTAATGCGAGTTGTTGTCTGGGATGAAAGTTTGCATGAAAAAGAGGAAAGAGTACAAGATGTTTATCCGAACGGTATTGCTAATGAAATAGCTGACGGAATAAAAAAAGAATTGTCCTTTATGAATGACTGTGAAATTAAATGTTCAAATTGTGAAATGGATGATTTCGGATTTGCTGAAGAAATATTGGATAACGCAGATGTACTTGTTTTTTGGGCACACCGCAGTCATGATGCTTTTCCTGAAGAAATAGTAGAAAGAATATATAACAGAGTAATGAAGGGAATGGGACTGATTGTATTGCATTCAGCTCATTTAAGTAAAGTCTTTAAAAGGCTTATGGGTACAAGTTGTACATTAAAGTATCGTTTTGGAGATTATGCACGTATATGGACCACCACTCCCTCACATCCGATTGCCAAAGGAATACCTGAATATTTTGATCTGGATGAAGAGGAAATGTATGGGGAATTTTTTGATATACCTAAGCCTGATGATGTGGTTTTCACTACTTGGTTTTCGGGAGGCAATTTATTTAGAGGTGGTTGCACGTGGCAAAGAGGATATGGAAAGGTTTTTTATTTTCATCCGGGACATGATACAAATTTAGCATATTATAATCAGACGGTTTTGAAGGTGATTAGTAATGCTGTTTTGTGGGCTGCTCCGATAAATGAAAGAAAAGATATTAGATGTGAAGAATATCCAAAAATAAATTTACGTAAAAATGTATAAAATAATTTGTTTTTAACGTGATATAAAGGATAAACATCTAAAAATCAAATAATACAAAACAAAAAAGCAAAATAATATATAAAAATATTGACAAATATAATTAAAAATTATATAATAAGTCATAAGTTGATACGTATTAGAAATAAGATTTGCGCAAATAATATGATGTTATAAAAATAAAATTAATATGAATGGAGAAAATGTATGAGATTAGGGTATATGACAAATGCATTTGGGCCTTTAGTCGGATCAGGAGCGGGAGTAACAAGTGTTAAAGATATCAGATATTTAACAATGTGTGATGATTCGGAAGCTATGAAGACAATACGTGACATTGGATTTGAATATATCGAGGTACTTGACGGAAATTTAACCAAGTATGCAGATAATATTGACGAACTCAAAGAGATGATGAAAAATGCAGATGTACATATGATGAGCGTATGTATTGGTGCTAATTTTATTTACAAAGATGCTCTGGAAGATGAAATGGCACATGTTGAGGAAGTGTGTAAGGCAGCTAAGGACGTAGGGGTAACATATCTGGTAGTTTGTGGAGGCGCTATAAGGAATGGCGGAATCAGACCGGGAGATACAAAGCTTTTAGCTGAAGGATTGGTTGAGTTGGAGAAGGTTGCTGAAAAGTATGGTTTAATTGCATGTTTCCATCCACACCTTGGATCAATTGCCGAGAAACCGAAGGAGATAGATGAACTTTTAGAGTATTCAAACATTAAGGTTTGTCCGGATGTTGCACATCTTGCTGCCGGTGGATATGATCCGTTGAAGTTTATTGAAAAGTACTATGATAGAATCGCATTGATTCACTTAAAAGATTTAAATAGTGAAGGATTTGCACCGCTTGGTAAAGGTGAAGTTAATTTAAAGGAAATTATTACATATGTTAAGTCCAGAGGTTATGATGGAGATTGGCTTGTAGAAGTGGACGGATACTCAGGAGATGCCAAAGAAGCTTGTGAGATTTCATATGAATATTTGAAGAACAGTCTTATAAAATAATAAAAATTTAAGGAGAAAATTAGTATGAAGCTTAAGGCACTTACCTTGATAGCAGCAGCAACTATGATATTAAATGTAACAGGATGTACACAAACCGGAGACAGTGGTAAAAGTGAGACAGGGCAGTCTGTATCAGAACAGGCAAAGGGAGAAAGTTCTGCAGAAAACGTTCAAAGTTCGGACGGAGATGGACAAATATTGACAAAGGGACCTCATGGAGAGCAGGGAGTTAATGCCGATACAATCACTTTGACCGATGAGCAGAAGAATGCAATAAAGGAAGGAAAATTTAAGGTTGCACTTTGCATGCATTATGGCGGAAATGACTGGGCAACAGCACAAATAAATGCTATTAAGGATACTTGCGCAGAGTTAAATATGGAAGTTGTAGCAGTAACAGATGCCAACTTTTCAGCTGAAAAGCAAGTTTCAGATATAGAAACTGTAATGGCATTAAAGCCTGATGCTATAATTTCAATACCTACCGATATTACAGCTACAGCAGATGCTTATAAGAGAGCTATAGATTCAGGAATTAAAGTTGTTTTTATGGATAATGCTATGACAGATATGGAAGGTGGAAAAGATTATGTATCTTGTGTATCTGCAGACAGTTATGGAAACGGAGTTGCTGCTGCCAGATTGCTTGGTGAGAAGTTGAACGGTAAGGGAAAGGTTGGAATGGTATATTACGATGCGGATTTCTTTGTTACAAACCAGAGAGATGCAGGTTTTAGAGATACTTTGAAGAAAGAATTTCCGGATATTGAGATAGTTGCCGAGCAGGGATTTACAGATGAGAACGGTTGTAACGAGCAGGCAGATGCCATATTAACTCAGTTCCCTGATATTGACGGTATTTACGCTTCATGGGATATACCTATGGAAGGAATACTTTCATCTGTAAGAGCTGCAGGAAAGGAAGGAAAGATTGCTTTAGTTGCAATTGACCTTGGAAATAATATTGCGCTTGAAATTGCAAAAGGCACAGTAGTAGGTGTAGGAGCACAGATGCCTTATGATCAGGGTGTTGCAGAGACTAAATTGGCTGCATTGTCTTTGATAGGTGAAAGCACACCGGCATATGTTGTATGTCCTGCAATGAAGGTAGACAAGGAAAATGTACTTGATGCATATAAGGCTGTTTACCATGTAGACGCTCCAAGCTGGCTTGTAGAAGCTGATAAGTAAAGTACCTGATTTAATTTTAAGGGGATATAATGGAAAACACAGTATTAAAGATGGAAGGTATCTGCAAATCATTTGGCGATGCTAAAGTACTTAAGAATGTGCAATTTGAATTAAAACATGGAGAAGTTCATGCACTTGCGGGAGGTAACGGTGCAGGCAAATCCACATTGATGAAGATAATGACAGGAGTATATACGCATGATGAAGGAAAGATTTTCATTGATGGGAAAGAGACTGTAATTGAAAAACCTCTGGATGCTAAAGAGCAGGGTATCGCTATGATTTTCCAGGAACTTTCACTTGTACAAACAATGACGGTTGCAGAGAACATTTTCCTTGGTACGGAAATTGTTAAAAACGGTGTCAGAGATGTTAAAAAGATGAATGAAAAGACAAGCCAGATTTTGCATCGTCTTGGAATGGACATCTCTCCATCAACTGTTGTGTCTGAATTAAGTGTAGGAATGAGTCAGATGGTTGAAATCGCAAAAGCAGTTTCAAAAGATGCTAAAATTCTTGTTTTTGACGAACCGACAGCTGCACTTTCAGATTCGGAAACAAAACGTTTATTTGAGATAATAACGCAGCTGAAAAATGAAGGGGTTTCGATGGTATATATATCCCATCGTATGAATGAGATTTTAAGTATATGTGACAGTATTACAATTCTTAAAGATGGTGAGTATGTAACTACCCAGAATATAAAGGACATGACATTAGATAAAATAGTGTCTTATATGATGGGAGGAACTTCCGGAAAAGGTCATAAGTTTGAGTGGGTCGAAAGAAAACATGATGAAAATGCTAAAGATGTACTGAAGGTAGAGCATTTAAAAATAAACGATAAAATAAATGATATATCATTTTCATTAAGACATGGTGAAATCGTCGGTTTTGCAGGATTAATGGGAAGCGGTAGAACAGAGATTCTTGAGTGTTTATTTGGATTGAGGAAGAAAGAAGGCGGAACGGTAATACTTGATGATAAGGAAGTTCATATAAAAAATCCTACTGAGGCTATAAAGAACGGACTTGCTTTTATTCCGGAAGACAGGAGAAAAGAGGGACTTGTATTGATGCACTCAATAAAAGACAATGCAGTACTCCCTATTTTGGATAGATTAAGTATTAAAGGAATATTCAATGATGATAAGAAGGAACGTACCCTTGTCGGAGAGAATATTAAAAAATTTGGAGTTAAGGCAGAGCATATTGATCAGGAAATAGGCCTTTTGTCAGGTGGAAACCAGCAAAAAATAGTTATTGCTAAGTGGATGAATACTTGCCCTAAAGTGATTATGCTTGATGAACCTACCGCCGGAGTGGATATAGGTGCAAAAGGAGAAATACTTGAAATAGTAAGAGGTTTTGCGGATCAGGGTTGTGGAGTTCTCTTCGTGTCTTCTGAGCTTACGGAGATGATGGCAATATGTGATCGAATCATTGTACTATTTGATGGTCGAATTACAGGAATGATAAGTCGAAAAGATATTAAATTAGAGGAGGAGTTACAGAATGCAATCCAAATTTCATAAAAAGTTGGAATTGAGTAAATTTACTGTATACATTGTGCTTGGTATAGTATTTATATTTTTCTCAATTGCCTTAAACGGTAAGGGATTCATAGCTTCGGGAAACTTATTGAACATATTAAGACAGACAGCAATGGTATCTGTTATGGCCGTTGCCGGAGTATTTGTTTTAGGAGCGGGACAAATAGACTTGACAGTAGGTTCAACAGCTGCAATGAGTGCGATGTTTTCCGCGCTGGTTCTACAAGCTACAAATAATATGTTACTTGCTATTTTAGCATCTATATTATTTGGAATATTTGTAGGATTTATAAACGGCTTACTTGTAACAAAGCTTAAATTGCCGTCATTCTTAGCCACACTTGGTATGATGCAGATGATTCGCGGAATGGCTATGTGGATAACCAATACCGCTGCCGTACCTATCAAAAACCAAACTTTCAATACAATTTTTGGAACAGGTTATATTGGTGGTGTATCAGTTTTAATTTTGTGGACAATTGTTTTCTACATTATAGGATTTGTATTATTTAATAAGACAAGATTTGGACGTCATGTGCTTGCGACAGGAGGAAATGAACTCGCAGCAAAATATTCAGGTTTAAAAACTGAAAAAATAAAGATGATAATTTTTATGATGTCAGGAGCATTCGCAGCATTTGCAGGAATAATGTATGCAGGAAGAATGCAATCAGGTCGATATTCATTTGGAGACGGAGATGAAATGTCTGTAATAGCATCTGTAGTACTTGGAGGTGCTGCAATGTCCGGAGGAACAGGATCTATGATAGGAGCACTGGCAGGTTCGCTGTTGATGGGAATGATTAACAATGCTTTGATCTTAGCCGGTCTTTCATCCGCTCAGCAGAAAATTGTAAACGGAGCAATTATTATTTTTGCAGTAGCTTTAAGTAATATTGTTCAAAATAAAAAAAGGAAATAGATTTAGGAGGTAAGAACCATGAAGAAAATGGGAATTGGAGTTGTAGGAGCAGGATTTATGGGAAAAGCACATTGTGTTGCACTTTCCAATATGCCGAAATTGTTTACTGATGCACCTTATGTACCGGTATTCAAAACTGTATGTGATATAGTGCCTGAGATTGCAGAGGATTTTAAGGAGCGCTTTTCTTTTGAAAAGGCATGTACAAACTATATGGACGTAGTAAATGATCCTGAAATTGATATTGTATGTGTATGTACTCCAAATGATTCACATGCTGAAATCTCAATAGCTACACTTAAGGCAGGAAAACATGTTATTTGTGAAAAACCGATTGCAACAAAGACAGAAGATGCAAAGGCTATGGCTGAGGCTGCAGAGGAAGCAGCAAAGAAGGGCATTGTATCTATGTGCGGATATCAGTATAGAAGAGTTCCTGCAATTGATGAAGCTAAAAAGATTATTGAAAGCGGCAGACTGGGAGAAATCACAAATGTACGTGCACAGTATCTACAGAGCTGGTCTGCAGACCCAAGATCTCCATTGTCATGGCGTTTTGTAAAGGAAACAGCAGGTGCAGGTACACTTGGCGATATCTTTACACATGCACTTGATATTGCACAGTATCTTGCAGGTAATGTAACAGATGTAGTGTCAATGGTAAAGACATACATAAAGGAGCGTCCGGTTCAGGAAGGTGGAGTAGACCTTTTGGGAACAGTAAAGCTTGGTGATGATGCAAAGAAGCAGGTTGTAGATGTTGATGATGAGGTATCAATACTTTGCAACTTTGACAGCGGTGCAATCGGTAGCGTAGAAGCTACAAGAATGGCTTGGGGACGTAATAACTACCTTACAGTTGAGGTTCACGGAACAAAGGGTTCACTTACATGGAACTATGAGCGTTTGAATGAGCTTGAAGTATGCTACGGTATGGAAGATAATGACGGGGAGAGAGGATTTAGAAAGATATATACAGGTCCTGCAAACCCACATGGTGATGTAACTTGGAATATACCGGGAATGAACATTGGTTACGGTGAATTAAAGGCAATTGAAGCATATGAGTTTGCAAAGGCAGTTGTAGGAGGATATCAGCCAACTACAAACTTTACAGTAGGATATCAGCTTGACAGAGTTTGTGAGGCGGTTCTTGAATCAAATGAGAAGAAAGCTTGGGTACAGGTTAAATGAAAATAGGTTTTGTAAGTGCTATACTCGATAAAAGCGATTTCGAGGAAATGATTAGTGTAGCATCTGATTTGGGATACAAATGTGTCGAAGTAGCTTGCTGGCCTAAGGGAAAAGCAGAAAGAAGATATGCCGGTGTAAGTCATATTGATGTAGAAAATAATGATGACTCCTATGTATCATATATACAGAATTTTTGTAAAGATAAGGGAGTGGAAATTTCATCACTTGCATACTACCCTAATCCTCTAGATGGAGACTTGGAGAAGAGAACTGCAGCTGTAGAGCATCTAAAGAAAGTAATACAGTTTAGTGGTAAACTTGGTGTTAATATGGTCACAACCTTTATAGGAAGAGATCAGAGCAAAACAGTTGAAGAGAATCTGGAACTTGTAAAGGAAGTATGGCCACCTATCATTAAGCTCGCTGAAGAATGTGGAGTAAAAGTGGCAATTGAGAACTGTCCTATGTTGTTTGGTCCGGACCAGTGGCCGGGAGGACAGAACCTGATGACAACACCGTCTATCTGGAAAAAAGTTTTCGATATTCTTCCAAGTGATAATCTTGGTATAAACTATGATCCGTCTCATTTTGTATGGCAGATGATAGACTATATAAAGCCGATTTATGAATTTAAGGATAAAATTTTCCACGTTCATTTTAAGGATATAAAGCTCTATCGCGATAAATTAGATCAGGTTGGTGTAATGGCGTATCCATTGGAGTACATGTCACCTAAAATACCGGGGTATGGAGATGTTGATTGGGGAAAATATGTATCTGCGTTAACTGATATCGGTTATGACGGATATACTTGTATAGAAGTGGAAGACAAATATTTTGAAGGATCAAAGGAAAAAGTTATTGATTCATTGAAGCTTTCAAAGCAGTATATGACAAATTTTGTAATCTAAATTTATGCAAAGAATAAATTGATTTAATTAAAGATAGTAAGGCACTGATTCTATATGTTTCAGTGCCTTTTTTACAGAACGGTTATGAAGATGGGGTAAACCTTAGTAGAAATCTAAAGGCTTGAATGCTATAATGAGTAAAATTAGATTTTACATTGACATACAGATTAAAACTATATTTATTAAAGCCGAGAAATTACAAAAGCATAAAAATATTTTAAAGTAGGAGAAGAGATGGCATCCATAAAAGATATAGCCAAAATGGCAGGAGTATCTACCGCAACAGTTTCACATGTAATAAATAAAACAAGATATGTAAGTCCTGAACTTGTGGAGAAGGTAGAACAGGCGATAAAGAATGCAGATTCTCCACCAAAATTTGTTGTTAGAAGACAAAAAAAAATTCGTGAAAATATACATCAATCTCAAAACGGAGTGTTATTGTATATTTGTCAGTATGAAGAGGATAATTATGCCAGAGGAGTTTGGAGTAAGCTTAAGCCTATAATGGAGAGCAAGGGATATACTATGATTAGATGTAATTGTAACAGTGATCTTGAATTGGGACTTGTTGATAAATTGCTATCTGATCATGTAGAAATTATAGGTATATTTGTTTCTGCAAGAACAGATGAGTTTTATATTCAAAAAATAGTACGTTCAACCAATATTCCATGTGTTGTAATTGGAAATGAGGTGGATGACGCTGCATTTGACAGAGTATCAACGGATATATATAAGGCTGCATATGATTGTACAATGCATTTTATAAGAAGCGGTCATGATAAAATAGCGATTCTTATGGGAGATTTACTGAAAAGCTATAATAATGATGTTATAAGGGGGTATGAAAATGCTCTCGAATATGGCGGAATTAAATTAAAAAATAGATATATCCTGCATAAAGACAGCGATGAAAAAAAGATATCGGATATGTTGTCAGAACTTTTAGATGGAAATGACAATCCAAGTGCACTTTTAATTGCAGATTCTGAACATATTTACAGAGTTTATCGATATATGATGAAAAGAAATATAAGGTGCCCGAAAGACTTGTCTATTATGTGTATTGGAAATGAAGGCAGTGCACCATATCTTAATCCTGCTCTTTCTATGGCAGAGAATAATTTTGAATATATTGCAGAGAAAGCAATTGAGCTTATGTTAGACAGAATAAAAGAATTATCAGAAAAAGATAAGTATGAGGCTGTTCTTAAGAAAACCTCTAAAATACTGGTATCACCTAAAATAATTATTAGAGACTCTATAACAGGTACGGCAAGAGGTCCGTTTGGAGAAAAAGGTGCTGATATAAATATGCTTTCTTTAACGGAAAAAGAGATGGATATTTGCAGAATGAAAAGATATACCGCCGTTATTGTCTATCATTATATTGGAGCTTCATTTATGAAACTGCATGAACAAGGTGTCAGAGATGTTTTTGACAGAATCGGTATTACTGTAATTGCGGTAATGGGATGTCAGATGGATTTTTCTATGCAAAAAAAGCAGATAGAAAGTCTTTTAATGCTTGAACCTGATATAATGATTGCATTTCCTGTAAACCATACTTTAACACAAGATGTATTTGAGGAAGTAATAAGAACGAAGACAAGACTGATATTTATGGGACATGTGCCGGATAGATTTGAAGGAAGCGGGTATGTATCATGTATCAATGTTAATGAAAGGAGTAACGGAAGAAATATAGGTAGAGGACTTGGAGATTATCTGCTTTTGAATCATAAGAAAAACGTAGGAATAATTCGATACGGACATCAATTCTATACTACAAATCAAAGAGATTTAGCTGTAGAACAGATCCTAAGAGAAGAATATCCTGAATTAAGAATTTGTGCGACAGAAGTATTTTCAAAAGATGAATATGAGAAAACAAAGGAGCTTCTGATGTGGCATCCGGAAATTGACGGAATATATGTCTCATGGGAAGGACCGGCAGTAAAGGTGTTAGAAGCGCTTCATGATATAAACAGAGAGGATATTGCTGTGGCAACATCGGATCTTGATTTTTCAGTTGCATTGGATATGGCTAAAGGTGGATGTATAAAGGTATTAAGTGCGCAGCAGCCTTTTGAAGAAGGGCAAGCGGCAGCGCTATGTGCAGCAAATGATCTCCTTGGAAAAACAGTACCATCATTCATTGCAGTTGAACCGGTATTTATAACTATAGAAAACTTAATTAAATCTTGGAACACAATATATAAAACAAAGGCTCCTAAAGAAATAGTACAGGCTTTGCAAGAGAATGAGCAGTTTATGAGCGAATAATAGTTTAAGTAATAAAATAATAACGTAAAAAACTACGAGGTCACCCCGGCAGGGATGACCTCATTTTATTATGATATCACTTTCTTATTCTTATTTTCTTCTTTCAAATTCTTCTGTGCCGTTGAGAGCATCAACTTGATTCTGTTGAGCTGGTTTACTTCGGAAGCACCCGGGTCATAGTCTACCGCTATGATGTTGGCTTCAGGGTGTGAACGACGAAGCTCTTTGATAACACCTTTTCCCACTACGTGGTTCGGCAGACAGCCGAAAGGCTGTGTGCAGACGATATTCGGTGTGCCTGTCTCTATAAGCTCAAGCATCTCTCCGGTTAAGAACCAGCCCTCACCGGTCTGATTACCTATAGATACATAATCCTTTGCCATATTTGCAAGGTGATCTATTCTTGAAGGAGCGATAAAATGCTTACTCTTTTCAAGTGCCTTTCTGGCATCGCCTCTGAGAGACTCAAGTACCTTGATACCTGCATTTGCCATAAATGCTGTCTTCTTTGACATACCGAGATGCTCGGCCTTGAAGTTGCTGTTGTAGAAGCTGTACAGCAAAAAGTCCATAAGATCAGGCATTACAGCCTCTGCACCCTCTTTTTCAAGCAACTCCACGATATGGTTGTTTGCAAGAGGAGAGAACTTAACCAGGATTTCTCCTACTATACCTACTCTCGGCTTTTTGATATTGAGTCTTGGAAGATTATCAAAGTCTTTTACAATACCTCTGATATTTCTCTTAAACTCACCGAAGTTCGGTTTTCTTACAGACAGAGAGTCAATTACACGATTTCTCCACTTCTTATGCAGTCTGTTTGCAGCACCTTTTTCCTTCTCATAAGGTCTGGTAGCATACAAAACTCTCATAAAGAGGTCACCGTATACGACAGCCTGCATTGCCTTTATTATCATGGCAGGAGTCATCTTGAAGCCCTCATTGGTCTCCATACCGTTGGCATTGACCGAGATTACAGGAATCTGTTCCATATCCACTTTTTCAAGTGCTCTTCTTATAAAGCCGATATAGTTGCTGGCTCTGCAGCCGCCGCCGGTCTGACTCATAAAGATTGCGGTCTTATTAGGATCGTATTTACCTGAAAGCAATGCTTCCATTATCTGTCCTACTACGATAAGAGAAGGGTAGCAGGCATCATTGTTTACATACTTTAATCCGCAGTCTATAGCCGAACGCGAATCATTTTGCAAAACCTCTACATGGTAGCCGAAAGCATTTAATGCAGGCTCCAAAAGATCAAAATGTATAGGAGACATCTGTGGACAAAGAATGGTGTATTCGTCCTTCATATCCTTTGTAAATACCTTTCTGTGGTAAGCTGAGGATTGAACCTTTCTCTCATAGTTTTTCTTATCTCTTACACGAAGTGCGGCTATAAGTGAACGGATACGGATTCTTGCGGCACCGAGGTTATTTACCTCATCTATCTTAAGTACCGTATAGATTTTTCCTGAGCCTGTAAGTATATCACTTACCTGATCTGTGGTCACGGCGTCAAGTCCGCAACCGAATGAGTTGAGCTGTACAAGGTCAAGGCAGTCATCTTTTTTTACAAGGCTTGCTGCCGCATAGAGTCTTGAGTGATACATCCACTGGTCGCTTACGATAACAGGTCTTTCAACCTTGGCAAGGTGAGATACGGAGTCCTCTGTAAGTACTGCAATACCGAATGATGTGATCATATCCGGGATACCGTGGTGAATCTCAGGGTCTACATGGTAAGGTCTGCCTGCAAGCACAATGCCGTGGCGATTGTTCTTATGTAGCCACTCGATAGTCTTTTCACCTTCACGCTCGATATCTTTCTTTGCCTGTATAAGCTCGGTCCAAGCCGCGTGAGCTGCGAACTTTACTTCTCTTTCATTGATATCGAATTCATCCTTCATAACCTTTATAAGCTGATTTGTAAGTACTTCTTCATTTGTAAATGCCATGAAAGGGTTTAAAAATCTTGTATTGGTCTCACGGATTTCTTCCACATTGTTCTTTATATTCTCGGCATATGAAGTGACGATAGGGCAGTTGAAATGGTTGCCTGCATCAGGCTGCTCATTTCTCTCATAAGGTATACAAGGGTACCAGATGGTGCGGATACCGTTCTTTATAAGCCATGAGATATGACCGTGTGTAATCTTGGCAGGGTAGCACTCGGACTCACTTGGGATTGACTCTATTCCAAGCTCATAAATCTTCTTTGTGGACATAGGAGAGAGCACTGTTCTGAAGCCTAAGTTTCTAAAGAATGTTGCCCAGAACGGGAAGTTCTCATACATATTTAAAACTCTAGGGATACCGACAGTACCTCTGAATGCCTTGTCGGCTGTAAGCGGCTCATAGTCAAACATACGGTGATATTTATAATCATAGAGGTTTGGAACATCCTTTTTTACTCTGTCTTTTCCAAGACCTCTTTCACATCTGTTTCCTGATATGAAGTTTCTGCCGCCTTCGAATTTATTTACAGTCATTACACAGTTGTTGTTACATCCGCGACATCTTGTCATAGATGTGTCATACTGTAAGCTTATGATTTCATCAAGAGGAAGCATGGTTGTCTTTTTGTTTTCGTATCTTTCTCTTGCAATAAGAGCGGCACCGAAAGCTCCCATTATACCTGCAATATCCGGTCTTGTCACAAATCCGCCTGAAATCTTTTCAAATGCACGAAGTACGGCATCATTGTAGAATGTACCGCCCTGTACTACTATGTGCTTTCCGAGGTCTGCCGCATTTGAAATCTTTATAACCTTAAAAAGTGCATTTTTAATAACCGAGTACGCAAGTCCTGCTGAAATGTCTGCGACTGTAGCGCCTTCTTTTTGTGCCTGTTTTACATTTGAATTCATGAAAACAGTACATCTTGTACCTAGGTCTACAGGACTCTTTGCAAAGAGGGCTTCCTTGGCAAAGTTTTGAACGGAGAAGTTTAATGAACCTGCAAAGGTCTCGATAAATGATCCGCAACCTGCCGAACAAGCCTCGTTTAACTGTACCGAATCTACAGTACCGTATTTGATACGGATACATTTCATATCTTGACCGCCGATATCAAGTATACAGTCGACATTAGGCTCAAAGAATGCCGCCGCATAGTAATGTGCGATAGTCTCCACTTCGCCCTCATCAAGCATAAATGCGGCCTTCAGCAGTGCCTCGCCGTATCCGGTGGAGCATGAATAGACTATCTTTGCATCAGGACGAATCTTATCCTTTACCTCTTTGATTGCTTTGATAGCCGTAGCCAAAGGTGAACCGTGGTTGTTTGAATAGAAGTTCCAAAGGAGGCTTCCGTCTTCACCTACAAGCGCAATCTTTGTGGTGGTTGAACCTGCATCTATACCGAGGAAGATATTTCCGCTGTAGTCCTCAAGCTTTCCGGTTTTTACACTGTGACCGAAATGTCTTTGTGAAAACTCTTCATAGTCGGCTTCGTCCTTAAATAAAGGCTCAAGTCTGGCAACCTCATGTTCCATCTTGATACCTTCGCGAAGTTTTTTGATAAGGTCTGAAATACCTATCATAGAATCCTTGCTTTCACAGTTCAGTGCGGAACCGATGGCTGCAAAAAGATGTGAATTCGGCGGGTCTACGATGTATTCGCCTGTAAGGTTGAGTGTTCTTATAAAGGCCTGCTTAAGTTCCGAAAGGAAGTGCAGCGGTCCTCCAAGGAATGCAACATGACCTCTTATAGGCTTACCGCAGGCAAGGCCTGAGATAGTCTGATTTACCACCGCCTGGAAAATAGAAGCTGAAAGGTCCTCTCTGGTTGCGCCCTCATTGATAAGCGGCTGTACGTCGGTCTTTGCGAAAACTCCGCATCTGGCAGCTATAGGATAGATTGATTTATAGTTTTTGGCATACTCGTTAAGTCCGATAGCATCTGTTTGAAGCAGTGAAGCCATCTGGTCGATAAAGCTTCCTGTACCTCCGGCACAGATACCGTTCATTCTCTGGTCGATACCGCCTGTGAAGTAGATAATCTTGGCATCCTCACCGCCAAGCTCTATTGCGACATCGGTTTGAGGTGCAACGGCTTTAAGTGCGGTTGCAACTGCGACAACTTCCTGTACAAAGGTGGACTTTAGATGCTTTGAAAGTGTGAGACCGCCTGAGCCGGTGATCATCGGAATGATGTTTACTTCTCCTATTTTCTCAAAGGCGTCTGAGAGCTGTGCCGCCAAAGTCCCCTGAATATTTGCATAATGTCTGCGATAATCTGAAAATACTACATCGTGATTGCCGTCAAGTATAGCAATTTTTACTGTAGTAGAACCTATATCTATACCGAGTACATAGGTTTTTTCTGTGTTTTGCATATAATAACCTCTTAAATAAGCTCAAAATCAAATTTGTGTCTGTTAAGTTTAAAATACCTTCAGCAGGCATTTCAAACTTTTATTTTTGCATCAAATATAATTGCGTACAAAAATAACATGTAAAAACATGATTTTATATCATAGCACATTGCTAGGAATAAGGCAATGAATAAGAGATTAAAAGAGTGTTAAAAATAAAAGTGCCAAAACCGACTTTCATCGGAATTGACACTTTACAATATTATTTGCAGCAGCCTAGTTCATAGCTTCTTTCATTTCTTTTACATACTCTCCTATATATTTTGGAGCTTCAGTTTTATATTTTTTGAGTAGTTTTATTATTGCCGAACCTACTATGACTCCGTCTGCAATTTGGCTCATCTCATTTGCCTGCTGCGGTGTGGATATGCCGAAACCTATAGCACATGGGACGGATGTATTTTCTTTTACTATCTTTACTATGGAGTCAAGGTCTGTGGTTATCTCACTTCTGGTACCAGTTACACCGAGACTTGATACGATGTATAAAAAGCCCTTCGCCTCTTTTGCAATCATGGCGATACGATCGTCTGAAGTCGGAGCAATGAGAGATATAAGGTCGACATTATGGCTGTCTGCCACATCAAGAAATTCTTTCTTTTCCTCAAAAGGGATATCCGGAAGTATTATTCCGTCAATGCCTACTTCATTACATCTTGTGAAAAATTTCTCGGCACCGTAGGAGAAGACCACATTGGCATAGGTCATAAACACAAGAGGGACATTTACTTCTTTTCTGACATCCGCAACCATATCAAAGACCTTATCTGTGGTGATACCGCCTGCAAGCGCTCTTATATTGGCGCCCTGTATTACAACACCTTCCGCTGTCGGGTCTGAAAACGGAATACCTATCTCTATGAGGTCGGCGCCGTTTTTTACCATCTCCAAGATAGCAGCTTTTGTGGTGTCTACATCAGGATCGCCGCAGGTGATAAACGGAATAAATGCTTTCTTATTTTTGAATGCTTCATGTATCTTATTCATATAGGTCTTCTCCTTTGTATCTTGCAATGGCCGCACAGTCTTTGTCACCTCTTCCCGAGATGGTTATTACAATGATTTTGTCCTTGCCCATAGTAGGTGCTATTTTCTTTGCATAGGCTACGGCATGAGCGGATTCAACAGCAGGGATAATGCCTTCCGTTCTTGAGAGGTACTCAAATGCTTCTACGGCCTCATCATCCGTTACAGGTACATAGCTTGCTCTCTTTATGTCGTTTAAGTAGGCGTGTTCAGGTCCTACTCCCGGATAGTCAAGTCCTGCGGAAATAGAATAAACAGGGGCAATCTGGCCGTATTCGTCCTGACAGAAGTAGGACTTCATACCGTGGAATATACCGAGGCTGCCAGTATTGATAGTAGCTGCGGTTTCAAAGGTATGTATACCCTTTCCTGCGGCTTCACAGCCGATAAGTGCCACTTCCTTGTCCTCTATAAAGTTGTAGAAACTTCCGATAGCATTTGAGCCTCCGCCTACACAGGCAAGTACCGCATCAGGAAGTCTGCCTTCTTTTTCTAAAATCTGCTCTTTTATTTCCTTTGATATGACAGCCTGAAAATCTCTTACGATTGTAGGGAAAGGGTGAGGTCCCATTACGGAGCCGAGGCAGTAATGTGTATCGTCAATTCTGCTTGTCCACTCCCTCATGGCTTCTGAAACGGCATCTTTTAGAGTCTTTGTACCGCTTGTTACAGGGATAACGGTTGCACCTAAAAGTCTCATCTTGTATACATTAAGTGCCTGACGAATTGTGTCTTCTTCACCCATGAACACTACACATTCCATGCCCATAAGAGCAGCTGCGGTAGCGGTTGCCACACCGTGTTGTCCGGCACCTGTTTCCGCGATAAGTCTGGTCTTACCCATCTTTTTTGCAAGCAGTGCCTGACCGAGTACATTGTTTATCTTATGTGCGCCTGTATGTGTGAGGTCTTCACGCTTGAGATAAATTTTTGCACCGCCGAGGTCCTCAGTCATTTTCTTTGCAAAGTAAAGCTTTGAAGGCCTGCCTGCATAGTCATTCAAAAGATAATTCAGTTCCTTGTTGAATTCAGGATCGTTTTTATAATGATTATATGCATTTTCAAGCTCTATTACCGCATTCATCAGGGTCTCAGGTATGTACTGACCGCCGTGAATTCCAAATCTTCCCTTAGTTTCTTTCATTTTCTACCTCTCTCACTAATTTTCCAAATTTTCTCATTTTATCCGCATCTTTTTTGCCGTCTGTCTCTATTCCGGAGCTTACGTCCACACCGAAAGGGTGCAGGGTATTTATCTTTTCACATATATTGTCGGGGGAAAGTCCGCCGGCTAAAAAGTAATCGCCTTTAAAATCCTTTAATATCGACTCGTCCAAGGTTTTGCCGTCACCTGCGCCTGCATCCAGTAAGATAAAGTCACTTCCTTCTTTATATAAGGCATTTATATCGTCTTTGGATTTTATTCTGAATGCTTTTATAACAGGTTTATTTACATATTTTTTAAGCTTACAGATATATTCTCTGTCTTCATCTCCATGCAGTTGAATTAGGTCAATGATGTCATTTCTTACCAGATATATGATATTTTCAATGCTCTCATTTACAAATACACCGACAGCCTTCACCCTTTTATCAAGTCTTTTTTTTAATGCTTTTGCCGTATCATAGGATATAAATCTTTTGCTTTTTTTTGCAAATACAAATCCTATATAGTCAGGCAATAATTCATTGACTGCATCTATATCTTCATATCTTTGTATGCCGCATAATTTAATCTTTGTCATTCTTACCCTTTAACCAATCCAATGTGGCTTTTTTATCTTTTGAACGCATAAGTATTTCGCCGACAAGTGCCGCATCCGCTCCCATATCTTTTATATTTTTGATATCCTCAGGAGAACTTACTCCGCTTTCAGAGACAAATAATATATCTTTCGGTACAAGGTCGCGCAATCTTTTGCTGTTGTTTGTATCTACGGAAAAATCTTTCAGATTTCTGTTGTTTACTCCGATAATGCGTGCGTTTATTTTTTGTGCCATCTCTATTTCGGCCTCGTCATGACATTCCACCAGGGCGGAAAGTCCAAGCTCGTCACATATATCTTTATAGTATTTCAGCTCGGGAACTGAAAGTATGGAACATATCAAAAGTACACATGAGGCGCCCATTGCCTTGGCTTCATATATCATATATTCGTCAACTGTGAAATCTTTTCTAAGAAGCGGAACTTCGGTAATCTTTGCTATTTCCCTCAGATATTCATCACTTCCCAAAAACCACTTAGGCTCTGTAAGTACGGATATGCAGTCTGCACCGGCCCTTTCGTATTCCTTTGCAATTCTTTGATATGGGAAATTCTCCGCAATAATACCTTTTGAAGGTGAAGCCTTCTTGCACTCACATATAAAGGAAAGCTCAGGTTTTCTTAACGCGGTTTCAAAGGAAAACCTGTCTGATATTATCTTATCGGCTTCAAGTCTTACCTTTTGTAAAGGTATTTTTTTCTTTTTTTCTTCTATTCTTTCTCTTGTATAATTTGCTATTATATCTAAAATTGTACTACTCATTGCTCACCTTGATAAAGTCTTCCAATACCTTTAATGCTTTCTTGCTGTCAATAAGTCTTGCTGCAAGGTTTATTCCCTCCTGCATACTTTTTGCTTTTTCGCCGATATAGAGTGCTGCGCCCGCATTTATAAGTACGGCATCTCTTTTGGCACCTTTTTCACCGTTTAGTATAGAAAGAGTGATGGCGGCATTTTCTTTCGGGTCGCCACCTGCCAAATCCTCTTTTTTGCAGCGGGAAAGGCCGAAGTCTTCAGGTTTTATCTCATATGTATGCAGTGAGCCGTCCTTTATCTCACATACTTTTGTAGGTGAGGAGAGTGAGATCTCATCAAGCTTATCCATGCCGTAGACTACCATACCTCTTTTTACTCCAAGTTCCATGAGAACTTTTGCAAGCGGCTCTATCAGGTATTCATCATATACTCCGAGAAGCTGGCGTTTCGGATGTGCAGGATTTGTAAGTGGCCCCAGAATATTGAAGACCGTTCTGAATCCAAGTTCTTTTCTGATAGCACCTACATATTTCATTGAGGTGTGATATTTTTGTGCAAAGAAGAAGCAAATGCCCACTTTTTCAAGAAGTTCTCTGCACTTGTCAGGGTCTTCGTCAATATTTACTCCCAAGGCTTCAAGGCAGTCTGCCGTACCGCATTTTGAGGATGCGGCTCTGTTGCCGTGCTTGCTGACTTTCATACCGCCTGCAGCGGCAACTATTGCAGATGTTGTGGAGATATTGAAGCTTCCCGCGTTGTCGCCGCCGGTTCCGACTATCTCAAAAAGGTCAAAGTCGGTATCAACCGGTGTGGCGTGTTCTCTCATTGCCTTGGCACAACCTGCAATCTCACCTGTGGTCTCCGCCTTGGCGCTCTTTGTAGACAGTGCTGCAAGAAATGCGGCATTTTGAGTAGGTGTGGTCTCGCCGTTCATTATTTCATTCACTACGGTGTAAGCTTCGTCAAAACTTAAATCTTCTTTATTTACAATCTTTATAATAGCTTCCTTAATCATAATTTTTCTCCTATAAAGTTTCTAAGCATCTCTTTACCATAGGTTGTCATAATGGATTCCGGATGGAACTGTACACCGTATATCGGAAATGAGATATGTTTTACAGCCATTACCTCACCGTCATCCGTTTTTGCAACTACCTTAAGAGTATCGGGGAGCGTACTTTCAAGAGCGGCAAGAGAGTGGTACCTTGTAACCTTGCTTGTAGCAGGTATATCTTTAAATATAGGGCAGTCTGTATCAAAGTGAGTAGTGGAGTCTTTGCCGTGCATCAGCTCCTTGGCATAGGTGACTGTTGCGCCGAAAGCCATACATATGGCCTGATGTCCGAGGCACACTCCAAGTATCGGAATACTTTGTCCGAGTTCTTTTACCACATCTATAATGAATCCGGCATCTTCAGGTCTGCCGGGACCCGGAGAAATAATTATTTTTTCAGGTGAAAGAGCTTTTATATCATCTACGCTCATTTCATCATTTCTTATAACTTTTATATCAGGATTTATTTCTCCTACCATCTGAAAGAGGTTATAGGAAAAACTGTCATAATTATCAATCAATAGAATCATTTGTTCATCTCCTGTGCTTTTTTCAGGGCGTCCACTACGGCTCCGGCCTTATTGATACTCTCCATATATTCCTTGTCAGGGTCGGAGTCCGCCACAATGCCGGCTCCGCTTCTTATAAATACTTTGCCGTTTTTCTTATAGGCAAGTCTTATTGCGATGCAGGTGTCCATATTTCCGGTAAAGTCGATATAGCCTATCGCACCTCCGTATATACCTCTTTTGTTGTTTTCAAGTTCTTCTATAAGCTGACAGGCACGAATCTTCGGAGCACCTGAGAGAGTACCTGCAGGAAGTACGGCCTCAAGTGCATTAAGTGTATCGTATTCAGGCCTTATCTCTCCGCGAACGGTGGAACCTATATGCATTACGTGAGAGTATCTTTCAATAGAGTGGAATTTTTCCACAACCACGCTGCCGAATTTACTTATCTTTCCAAGGTCGTTTCTGCCGAGGTCTACAAGCATGTTGTGCTCCGCAAGTTCCTTTTCATCAGCCAAAAGTTCGGTTTCAAGTTCCTTATCCTCTTTTTCACTTTTTCCTCTCGGTCTTGTACCTGCAAGAGGGAAGGTATGTAATATACCGTCTTCAAGTTTTACCAAAGTTTCAGGTGATGCACCTGCCACCTCCACATCGGTTCCTGAAAAGTAGAACATATATGGTGAAGGATTGACGGTTCTAAGCACTCTGTAAGTATCAAAGAGGCTTCCTTCAAAGTTTGCCTGCAGTCTGTTTGAAAGTACGATTTGGAAAATATCGCCTTCCTTGATATGATGTTTTGCTTTACCGATCATATTTGAAAACTCGTCCTTTGAAAACAGCGGTGTTACTTCACCGAGCAGCTTTCCGCCTTCAAAGGACTTCTTGCCGGTATGTAAAAGTTCTTTGATTGAATTAAGTCTTTTTAATGCTTTTTCGTATTCAAAATTTAAGTCTTTGTCAAGTTCGATATTTGTTATAAGGATTATCTTTTGCTTGACATTGTCAAATGCGATAACATCCTTAAACAGCATCAGGTCTATATCTTTAAAGCCTTCACTGTCGTCAATATTCATTTTTGTGCTCGGCTCTTTGTAGTTTATAAAGTCAAATGAAAAGTATCCTACCAGACCGCCTGTAAAAGGTGGGAGAGAAGCTATTCTCGGACTTTTGTATTTTTTCAGTAATTCTCTTAGATAGTTTGTCGGGTCGCTGCATTCAAATTCTTTTCCGTCCACATTCATCTTGCCGTCAATACAGCTGATTGAGAGTTCGGGTTCAAATCCCAAGAAGGTGTATCTGCCCCAGTTTTCATTGGCCTTGGCGGATTCAAGTAAGTAAGCATGAGTGGATGCCGCTTTTAAAATCCTCATAGCTTCAATAGGTGTGATAAAATCCGACAGGATTTCCATACTTACCGGTGCCAGTGTGTATTCTTTATTTTCTTTCAGTTTTTTTAAGTTGGCTAACATATATTCTCCTTACAATGTCTTTCCTTCAAGTACAACTCTTTTTTTGATGTCCTGCATCAAAATGTCAAATTGGTCAAGGTCAAGTGACTGTGCTCCGTCACAAAGAGCTTTTGCCGGATTGTTGTGTACCTCTACCATGATGCCGTCGGCACCTACTGCAAGTGCGGCCTTTGCAAGAGGCGGTACAAGTGATCTGATACCTACCGCATGGCTTGGGTCTACCAGTATAGGAAGATGTGTTTTTTCTTTTAACAGTGCAACAGCTCCAAGGTCAAGTGTGTTTCTTGTAGCGGTTTCAAAGGTTCTTATACCTCTTTCACAGAGGATTACGTTTTCGTTTCCTGATGCCATTATATATTCGGCACTCATTAAGAATTCTTCTATGGTATTGCAAAGTCCTCTCTTTAGAAGTATAGGTTTTTTCAGCTTGCCGACTTCCTTTAACAAGTCGAAGTTTTGCATATTTCTGGCTCCGATTTGTATGATGTCCACATTTTCAAAAAGAGGTATCTGTGTCTGATTCATTACTTCGGAGATAATCGGAATATTTACGGCTTCTTTGGCGGACTCAAGGTAGTCAAGTCCTTCTTTTCCGAGGCCTTGGAATGCATATGGTGAGGTTCTCGGCTTAAATGTTCCTCCTCGAAGAATTACGGCTCCGCTTTTTTTCACGCTGTCCGCCACCATTGTGATCTGTTCTCTTGTCTCTACACTGCATGGTCCTGCAATAACTGTGAATGTGCCGCTGCCTATATTCACATCGCCGACTTTTACTATTGTATCGTCAGGGTGGACTGTTCTTCCGGCGGCTTTATATGTCTCTGTTACTCTTTTGCCGTAGTCCACTATCGGATGGGTGGCTACTATTGTGTCCATATCTATTTTTGCAGTGTTGCCGATAAGGCAGACTGCGGTATGCTCCGTGCCCGGAGCGTATATTGTATCAAATCCTATATTTTCAAATTCTTGTCTAAAGTTTTTTATTGCCTCTTCGCTGACGCCGGCTTTTAAAATAAATACCATATGTCCTCCTGATAATATGTGCGTGCTCCCGCAATCCTTGCAGGCATTCGTACTCCGCACATTTTCCTAGCGGAAAATGGCTGCGTACTCATGTCTGTACGAGTCTCAAGGACTTACCCCCTCTTACAACAAGTTGAAGAGTGGGTAATCCTTTGAGACTCTAGTATCACGCAAAAAAGTCCTTGTTAAGTAAAACCTTAGCGGTTTTATTTAACAAGGACGAAATTTCAACAAAAAAATCGCGGTGCCACCTTGATTCACAGTATGACCTGTGCACTTTAAGATACCTACATATCCCTTGCAACTAACGTATGCGAACGTCGTAGAATACTCTGCTTACGCATTTGACTACGCCCTCCATGGTCCATTTGTCAGACTGTTTCTTATCCGGCTCTCAGCCACCCGGACTCTCTGTGAAGTCATAACCGACTTTATCTCCATATCAACGGTTTGCTTGATTTCACGATTGTAATATAAAATCATGAGACTGTCAACAAAAATAATCATTTATGCTTGACACAAAAATAATCATTTATGCTTGACAGGAAGGGTGAAAAGTTTATTTCCGATATATACTTGAAATAGAAAAAGACAGGATTTTTTCAAACCCTATCTTCTAAAACTACACAAACCTTATTAAAGGTTTTACACTTCAATAAAATCCAAGCAATTATATAAGCTTATATTCTCTCAACAATACTTTTCTGTACTCCCTATCTTCGCTTGCTTTAAGAATCTTTTCTATATTTCCTTCTCTTGCCAAAATACCGTTTAACTTAGACACCAAATCTTCACCTTGCTCTACACCCAGTATCCTGCCTTCTTCTCTACCGATTAAAATGCCCTTTTTAACTCCGATTTCCTCTATTTTATCCAACGCCTCACACATTGCCACATTCCTCCTTCCTTTAAACTCATTGCTCAACTTTTTATATCTGATATCACCTGTCATCGCTCTCATTAAGTCAAAAAACTCATATACATGATTCACAATAACACTTTTATCCGGATTATAACTCTTGTTTACTCTCATCTGATAGAGATAATCGACCAAAAACCTGAAATCACTCTTAAATAAGTCTCGCACATCTTTATCTAAATATGCTAACTCAAATACATTTATTTTGTAGTCATTTACAAACGGTTTTATATCATCATTTAACTCAAGTAAATCTATAAGATTTCTTGGGCTTGTCCACCTGCCGTTATATCCAAAATAAAGTACCAATGTGATTACAGGATACTTCTTCTCATTACTGTTACTCTTTCCGGATTGCTTTCCATACTCGGCTCCGTCATAACTGAATACCCTCATAGGCATAAGTCTGTCCTGAGCGGTTTGATTCTCAAATCCGAACATTGCCAAATTTATCTTTGATTTATTCCAATACTTGGCAATATCCCTATCTTGAGAAGAAATCTTGCCGTCAAACTTCTCAAATGCGTTTTCAGTTCTCTTTATTTGACCTAATTACACAACTTGTTTATGCGAGGGTTATATCACCATGCTCTAAGTCAAAGACAGACTCTCATGTCTTTCCATACCTTTATGGCAGCTCTACAATCTCTGAAGACCAAGTATATGATGGGTGTTATTTCATAGGAGAGTCTTATAAAAAGTATATTGATTTTTTTAATCCACCGTATGATAAACCGTACTTTTTTTATTTTTACAATCACACACCTTGTCTCCCTTTATGCCTCTGCGAAAGATATTCGTGCAAGCACTCGTCCCATTCTTCCCTGTCAATTGTAAGAAAGGCAGCCTGAACATCTCTATTTCCTAAAGATTCAATATAATTTCGCGCATATCCATAGCTGTCGTCACGTGTAATTGTATCAGGTATTTTTTTACAGAACTCTTCATATATTACAGGATCAGCCGAACCAATATCCCTAAACTGAAACGGATTTGCACTACTCAAAAACTTTCCGAGTTCTGCATTTTTGCTTTCGTCCCATTCAGCATCGAGAACATAATATATCATACAGTATAATTCAAATTTATTCATTTCTTTTTCCTCCGTTTAAATGGATTATTATTATAACCTGTTTCGTTATCCCACTGACGAGGGACTTGATTCTGACCGCCCTCATTTATTGTCCCGTTTTGATATCTAACCCAATTTTGTTTTCCATCACTATTTATTTCTGCATTCCATGAATTCCCATATTTATCAGTACCAATAAATTTTTCTTTATTATTTGCCAAGTCAGTAAGTAACTTTCTATTGGAGGGCGTATCCTTCAAGTGTCCTTCTTTTCCGGAAAAAATATGTTTAATCTGAGCATCATTTTTAGGCAGAGATTGTGAATTGCTTTCTCTTTTATCCTGCCTCTTTGAACCCTCAGTGTTCCCGAACCCACCGTGAAATCCTGCTCCCATTAGGCGCTCACCGCCTTTCGGCTTTTCATAAAGTCACTGTCAAATTGCAGTACTTCAATGCCTTTTTCTTTGTATGGAGTAAATATCTTATCCGGTGCCGCCCCGTAAACAACAATGGTACTTGCGTCTAATTTATCAACTACATACTTTAATCCGCTAACAAAGTAGCTGCGGTCAGACAACAGTTTTATACAACCGTGCGAACCGACTGCTATTGTCCCATGCTTTTGAATACCTGTACAAGATAACTCATATGTACGTTCATCTCCAAATCGGATATTCGGGATGACCGGCACACCGTTTTCCTGCAACCAATAACCGATTGCACGACTGCGATATATGTTCCAATGTTGCATAACAAGTGGCATATCTCGATATACGCTAAAGTCCGGTGTGATTACGCCCTTAAATCTTTTGATAATCGGCAAATACTTATTTGGAGTATTCCATATTCTCTCAAAAGCGGCGTCATCTTCATAAAAATGTATCCAAGAATCAACCTCTTTACTTGCGATTGCTTTTGAAAATGCAACCAATTTTATCGGCTTTTGGATTTCTTTTGCTAAACAGGGAATTTCTAAATCTCCGTCGTATGTAGCATTTTTTACTAAAAATGCGTGAAAAACATCTTTGCACCCACTTCTGGTGCTATTTCTTTCAGACAATATTATGCCCTCCATTCTTTAGATTTTGTGGTTTTTTTCAAATTTTCTTGAACAAATATCAAAAAACTTGAATTTTTCGTGTGGATGTGGCATAATATTCTATGCTTAAATAAAAGGATGCTCGCATCCGACACAAGTGCACTTTGTAGATTGTTCCCGCAATTTACAGAGTGCATTTTATTTTTGTGGTAAAACACAATCAATATATCACCTGCCTCTCATTTTATAATTGTCCATAATCAGAACCAGCTATCACGTTCCTGTTGACGAATATATTCATCTTCAAAATCGTATGTGTTTCGAATAGGACAAATTCTATTTAGAAAATCAGCATATTTTATGAGGATTATGTCGTCAAATTCTTTTTCTGCTCTTGAACGCCATTCCACATTTGTGCTTGCCAATGTTTCTATCCTTTTATCTGCCGCCTGAGCCGAAACACCAAAGTTGGTTTGCAAGAAAAATCTGTTTATTCTTGCTCCTCTGTTCTGGCACTCTCTAAGTATCTGTTCAGGCATAAGCAACTGTGCCGTAAAGTAATTAGTTTCGACTTCATACCTATGGTATGTATCCTCATCCTTTTTAGAAAAATCGTGACCGTTAATTTCGTGCCCCAATTCGTGTAGTATTGAAAAACGGTTATGTGTATCCGGCTTTGTTTCATCATAAAATATGATTTTATTTCCCTGAAAACTCATTATAATAGCCGATTCACTTCCAAACGCTGTGATGTCCACACCGTATTTTCTTGCTTTCTTAAAAGAACGACATACAATCGGTGTTTGTTCCTTTACTAAATCTTTCGGCGAAAACGGAAATGTTTTAATTGCCGATGATTTTACTAATATTTCATTAGCCTTTGAATATGCTCTTGAAAAATCCGGTTTCTTACAATTCGTCAATCTCATCACTCCTCGTCATCATCATCAAAAATATCATCAAATGCAGCTTTTAAAATATTCTCAGCTTTTTTTAATTGGTATGCATCCAACTTACCAAGATTACGTTGTAAATATTGCAGTTCTCCGTTTGGCACTTCTGAAGACGAAGCAAATGAGCCAAGCAGATAATCTGTAGTGGTTTCTAAAGCTTTTGCTATTCTGGTCAATACATCACTACGGGGTGTTCTGTCTCCCTTTACGTAATAAGACATCGCAGATTCAGTAACTCCAGCCTTTTGTGCTAATTCCTTTTGGTTAATTCCATTTTGCTTCATCAATGCGATAAGTCTTTCACTAAAAACTGACATATCATCAACCATCCTTTCGTATTCTCTTTTTCTTATTATACTCAAAATTATAAGTTTGTCAAGTTTGTTTTCACTAAATCTCGTCTTTTACTTCTATTTTCGAACAAGATAATGTATTTATCCACTTATTATTTCAACATAATTATAATTTTAATCAAAATAACTTTCAATAGTATTTTTAGAAAAAGAAATGAGGTGTCGCAAATTGCTAACACCTCAAAACCCGTCTTCCGTCGAAGTACTATGAAAGTTCCGAAGTTTTAAATTTCTAATAAGCCATTTGATTTTACGCAGTTCTTTTAAACCCTTTATTTTAAAAGAGATTTAAGCAATGTATTTTTTGATTGCACTAATTATTACTGTGAGATTGATATCCCCGGCGATGACAAGCAAAAGGGACCTTCAAAAGAGAATAGGCACTCCCCGATAATAGGGCAAGCTTTACTTTTAGACGCCGACCTTGTACCTGTCTCCATGCAAATGTATCCCGGAAATGAATCGGAAAAGCCGTATATTAGAAAAGTTATTGAAGAAATGAAGCAACGACATAACGTATCAGGTAAGACTATTCAGGTGGCTGATAGAGGCCTTAATTGTGCAAGAAATATTTATGCTGCCGTTAAAGAAGCTAGTGACGGCTATATATTTTCAAAATCAATACATGGTAAGAATCTAAGTGAAAGGGAAAAGAAATAGGTTCTACTTGAAAATGACGCAAATTTCTTTTCTAATTACACTGATGAAAAAGGTAATATATCTTTTCGACTTAAATCATGTATTGACAGCTTTGAGTACAGTTTTAAAGAGATTGATCCGGAAACAGGAAAAGAAAGTGTTACAAGGTTCTCTGTAAAAGAAAAGCGTATCGTCTCTTATAATCCTAACCTTGCAAAGAAACAAAGGATCGAAATAATGAAAATGGTTGATAAAGCTTCAAAGTTTTCTACATATATCAATATATAAAGAGACCGGGCCGTTAACGAAAAGGTTAAAAAACCGGTTGGTTTTAGTAACCTTGATGCCCTTTATTTAACCAAAGCTGAAGTCGACAATTTCTTTCAAAACTGCATGCTCTTGGACACCTGGAGTACTAGGTTTTGAGAGAAACTACGGAAGTCAGGTAATATAAAATCATGAGACTGTCAACAAAAATAATCGTTACAGTTCAGGCATTTTTTGAGGTGCAAAAATGTCACCTCAAAAATGAAGAAAGCTCAGGAGGTAGAAGATATATGCCATATATGTTTACGGAACAAGGAATTGTGATACTTTCCGCTTTTCCGGTCATTTACATAAAAGCCTTATAAATGATATAATGCTACCTAAGATTGTGCTTGGCGGTTTTAATACTGCAAGTAAATCATTAAAGCGTCACAAAGAAAGGAGAATGATGGCTTTTTTTGAAAAACTGGAGAGGAAATTTGGAAGATACGCAATCAGAAATCTGATGATGTATCTGACTGCGCTGTATGCTGTAGGTTTTGTGATATCCTTGGTGAATATACAGATATATTATGAATATATGTCTCTTGATGTGGCAAAGATACTTTCAGGGCAGGTTTGGAGACTTATCACATGGATTATGTATGCACCGAAGCAGAATATACTGTTTGCGGCAATAATGCTTGTACTGTATTACAGCCTCGGAACGAATCTTGAGAGAGTTTGGGGCAGTTTCAGATTTAACGTGTATATGTTCGTGGGGTATATATTCCTAATAATAGGAGCATTTATTTTATATGCCGTATACGGAGAGGCTGCAAGCGACTTTTTGCTTACACCTGACAGCCTGAATATGTCAATATTTTTGGCATTTGCACTTACATACCCGGATATGACATTTTATCTGTACTTTGTACTGCCTATAAAAGCGAAATATTTGGCATTTGTATATTTGCTTATTGAAGTTTATAGTTTTATAATAGGAGGCGTCATAACAAAGGTATCTATAGGATTGAGTTTATTAAACTTTGCCATATTCTATCTGATGACAAGAAATTGGAACAGGATGTCACCGAAGAATGTAGTCAGACAGGCAAAGTTTAAAAAGGCGGTAAAGATGAGACTGGCAGGTGAGCCTATACACAGATGCGCAGTATGCGGAAGAACCGAAAAAGATGACGATACACTTGAGTTTAGATATTGCTCAAAATGTAAAGGCAATCTTGAGTACTGTTCAGACCACTTGTATACACACACTCATGTGGAATAAATTAGATACCCTGTAATGATATAACATTTTATAAATGTATCTTGATACATTTATGGATGAGTGATAGTATTTTAGCTTGTAGAAAGATAAAGAGGAAAAGGAAAATGAAGAGAACAAAAATTATATGTACTATGGGTCCGAATACAAACGACAAAAAGCTTATGAAAGATATGGCAATCGCAGGAATGGACGTTGCCAGATTCAACTTTTCACATGGTGATTATGAAGAGCATTTGGGCAGATTGAATATATTAAGAGAAGTAAGAGAAGAAACCGGAAAAGAGGTTGCTGCACTTCTTGATACAAAGGGACCAGAGATAAGAACAGGTTTACTTGAGGGCGGAAACAAGGTTACTCTTGTTGCCGGAAATGAATATACACTTACAATAAACGAGTGTGTAGGAAATGACAAAAAAGGCTTTATCAACTACAGCGGGCTTAACGAAGATGTAAAGGCAGGCGATAAAATACTTATAGATGACGGTCTTATCGCACTTGAAGTTATAAATGTGGACGGACCTGATATCCACACCAAAGTTTTAAACGGCGGTGAACTTGGAGAAAAGAAGGGTGTTAACGTACCGGGAGTTTCAATAAAGCTTCCAGCACTTACACAAAAAGATATAGAGGATATAAAGTTTGCCTGTGACAACGGATTTGAGTTTATAGCGGCATCTTTTATCAGAAACGGTGATGCGGTTCGTCAGATTAAAGAGATTCTTGCAGAAAAGCATGCAAATATCCAGGTTATTTCAAAGATTGAAAACCAGGAGGGTATCGACAATATGGACGATATCATTGAAGCAAGTGACGGTATCATGGTAGCAAGAGGAGATATGGGTGTTGAGATAGACGCCGCAAGACTTCCTTTCATTCAAAAGAAGCTTATCGAGAAGTGTTCAGTGGCAGGAAAGCCTGTAATCACAGCTACACAGATGCTTGATTCCATGATCAGAAACCCAAGACCTACAAGAGCCGAGGTTTCAGATGTGGCAAACGCTATATATGACGGTACAGATGCAATAATGCTTTCAGGAGAGTCCGCAATGGGTAAGTATCCGCTTGAGGCACTTAAGATGATGGTTAAGATTGCAAAGGAGACCGAGATACACCTTGATCATACACAGTACAGAAACAGAAAAGTAAATAGGATGGATAAGAAGAATATTTCAAATCAGGTAGGATATGCTGCGGTTTCCACAGCAGACCAGCTTGAGGCAAAGGCGATTATCGCTCCTTCCATCAGCGGATTTACTACAAGAATGCTTTCAAAGTGGAGATCGACTATTCCTGTTTACGGAATGAGCCCAAGCATCACAACAATTCGTCAGATGCAGCTTTTATACGGAGTGGTACCTGTATTTGCAAAGAGGGCCGATACTACAGATGTACTTATTGAGTCATCTATAGATATTCTTAAGAAAGAAAAATATCTCAAGTCAGGAGATTTGGTAGTCGTTACTGCAGGTATCATACCTAAGAAGGCTGACAGAGGACCGGCAAGATACACCAATACAATGCAGGTTGAGACTGTAAAATAGTTTTGTCATATAGGCTTTAAAAACTACATTTTTTAGCAAAGGTCTCATATTTTGGTACAAAAACAGACTAAGATATGATAAAATATATATAATGAACGGTCGAAAGACCCAATCCATAAAGTCACAAAGGTGTTTACATCTGAGTGACTTTATTGAGATTAAAAAGGAGAAACATATGAAAAATCCAATAGTAACATTGACAATGTCGGATGACTCGGTAATCAAAATCGAGCTTTACCCTGAAGTGGCACCTAACACTGTAAGAAACTTCATAAGTCTTATCAATCAGAAGTTTTATGACGGACTTACTTTCCACAGAGTAATAAACGGATTTATGATACAGGGCGGATGTCCGCAGGGAAACGGTATGGGCGGTCCTGATTATCAAATCAAGGGTGAGTTCAGTCAGAACGGATTCCAAAACGACCTCGCACATACAAGAGGAGTTATCTCAATGGCAAGAGCTATGAGCCCTAACTCGGCAGGTTCACAGTTTTTTATCATGCATCAGGATGCACCTCATCTTGACGGAGCATATGCCGCATTTGGTTCCGTAATAGAGGGAATGGATGTTGTAGACAAAATAGCATCAGTTGATACGGACTACAATGACAGACCGAATACCGAGCAGAAGATAAAATCAATGACGGTTGAGACATTCGGCGAAGAGTATGCAGAGCCTGAAAAGTGTTAATATCGAAGGAAATCACTGTGATATAGTGATTTCAGATGAGAATGTGGCTCTTTGGGAGGCGTTTAACTCCCATAGAGCCACAGTTGCTATACTTGGCAAAGAGGATATAGATATAGCGGTTTCAAAGTATGCGGTACTTGACTATGCCGATATAGACGAAAAGTATTTGGAGAAAGTGGCTTGCAGATATTTGCATATACCTGTATGTATAGGAAAAGCGGATGATATAAAAATTCGTGAGCTTTGTACGGACGACTTTGAAATTTTCTCAAAGTTTTGTGAGTTTCCGTTTGAAAATATAGAGGGGTTGCGGGAGTATATAGATTTTCACTATGATTTTTACGGATACGGACTGTATGTGTTTGAAAATGAGAAAGAAGTGATGGGACTGACAGGATTTTACAATGAAGACAACAGATGTTTTCTTTCATATGTAACAGATAAAAAGTATCGAAGAAGAGGCTACACATTCAAAGTTTGTAAGTATTTACTGAAATATATTGAGAAAACATATGGAGTAAGGGATGTGTATACAAGAATAGATATTTCCAATACGGCATCTATAAAATTAGCCGATAAATTGGGAGTAAATATAATAAATTGACTGTAAAAGTATTTTTTGCGCCATAGGGTTAGAAAAACCTAACTGTTGTTTTTATACAGTTTTTAATGTATAATTTTAGATACAAAATTTTGGGCACTGAAAAGAACAGGGGTTAGTAGATGAAGGTAAAGGCATTTGCAAAGATAAATTTATGCTTGGATGTATTATCAAGAAGAGCTGACGGATACCATGATGTAGAAATGGTTATGACAAATATTGATATTGCGGATGTACTCGAAATAAGAGAACTTGAAGAAAAAAAGATATCACTGATATGTAACAATAAGGATTTGGCAACGGATGAGACCAATCTTATATATAGGGCGATAGTACTGTTACAAAAGGAAACAAAAAAAGATTTCGGTGTAGAAGTAATACTTGAAAAGAACATTCCTATGGAAGCCGGTATGGCAGGAGGAAGTGCGGATGCGGCTGCTACACTTAAAGCTGTTAATGAGCTTTTCAATCTGGGTGTTACTACCAAGAGGTTAGTTGAGCTTGGAGCAAGTCTTGGAGCAGATATCCCGTTTTGTATAACGGGCGGTACGGTACTGGCAAAGGGTATCGGAGAGAAGTTGATACCGCTTAAGAAATTGCCGAAGCTTAAGCTTTTGGTTGCAAAACCTGCAGCAGGACTTTCGACAAAGCTTGTATACGAAAATTTGGATATTGAGACTCTTAATAAGACCGGATTTAAACATAAGGACGTAAAAGATATGGTTTCAATTATTGAAAGCGACGATACGGATGACATAAAGACTGTAAAGATAGCCAAAGCGCTTGACAATATTTTGGAAGTACCGTCTTTGAAACTTTTACCTTTTATTGCACAGATAAAGCAGATAATGTATGACAACAATTGTTTGGGAAGTTTAATGAGCGGCAGCGGAACCGCTATTTTCGGTATCTTTGATAACGACAGTGATATGCTTAGAACAAAAGCCGTACTGGAAAAAGATGACAGAATAAATTATATAGAGACTACAACTACTGTTTAGATAGATGGAGGATAAAATGACAAATTTTTCACATGCAGATGTAGATGAATATATGCCGCTAAGAGATGTGGTTTTTAAAACTTTGAGGCAGGCAATACTCAGAGGAGAGTTGCAGCCTGGCGAGAGACTTATGGAGATAGCACTTGCGAAGAAGCTTGGAGTATCAAGAACTCCTATCAGAGAGGCTATAAGGATGCTTGAACTTGAAGGTCTTGTGCTTATGATCCCGAGGAAGGGAGCAGAGGTGGCAGGTATCACGGAGAAGAGTCTTAGAGATACTCTTGAGGTAAGAAGGGCACTTGAAGAACTTGCAATAGAGCTTTCATGCACAAAGATTACAGATGATGAGATAGAAGAATTGAAACAGGCCGAGGAAGAGTTTGTTAATTCTATAGAAAATAAAGATATTATTGATATTGCGCGTGCAGATGAGAAATTTCATGATATAATATTTACAAGCACAGGCAATGATAAGCTGGTACAGATGATCAATAATTTGCGTGAGCAGATGTACCGTTACAGACTTGAGTATGTCAAGGCGGAAGCGACAAGAAATCAGCTTATGGATGAGCATGAGATGATACTTAGAGCATTGGAGAGCAGGGATAAGTCGGAAGCTAAGAGAATTATTGCCGAGCATATAAATAATCAGGAGGTCAATGTTTCCAGACAAATTAAGGAAGCACCTACAAGGTAATGAGGAGATTAGCAATAATATTCGGAGGTCAGTCCTCTGAGCATGAGATATCTGTAATATCCGCCACCAATGTGTCAAAGCAGGTGGATACGGATAAGTACGAGCTTATACTTATCGGTATTACAAAGGAAGGCAAATGGCTTAAGGTAGACAGTATAGCTTCAATGGAGGACGGCAGCTGGCTGAATTCAAAAACAGGCGCATATATTTTGCCTGATGCTACAAAAAAGTGTATAATGATAGAGACAGGAGGAGAGTATAAAGAAAATCCTGTAGATGTGGTTTTCCCTGTTCTGCACGGACTGTACGGAGAAGACGGAACAATTCAAGGCCTGTTAGAGCTGGCAAAGATTCCTTATGTGGGATGTGGAGTACTTGCAAGTGCCATAGGTATGGATAAGCTCTACGCAAAGCTTGTGGTGGATAAACTCGGAATAAGACAGGCGGCATATGAGGCTGTACTTGACTATGAAGTCAGGGAGGATTTGACAAGGAAGATAAGAACAATAGAAGACAGATTTGATTATCCTGTATTTATAAAGCCTTCAAATGCAGGTTCTTCAAAGGGAGTTTCAAAGGCTTCAAACACTGAAGAACTTAAAAACGGTATAATTGAAGCGCTAAAGCATGACAGAAAGGTCCTTGTTGAGGAGACGATAGTAGGGCATGAGGTGGAATGCGGAGTACTTGGAAGACCGGGAGATGTAGTGGCAAGCGGTGTAGGTGAGATAAAATCTGCTGCAACATTTTATGATTACGATGCCAAGTATAAGCTTGATTCACTTACTTTGCTTGATTCAAAACTTCCTGAAGGCGTGAGAGAGAATCTTCCTGAGTGTGCAAAAAAGATTTTTACGGCTTTAGACGGTTTCGGACTTTCAAGAGTGGACTTCTTTGCAAAGGAAGACGGAGAGATTGTATTCAACGAGATAAATACCATGCCGGGATTTACGGCAATAAGTATGTATCCGATGTTATTTGAGGCTGCAGGTATTGACAAAAAATCTCTTGTTGATAAACTAATAGAATTAGCTTTTGAGAGAGGGTGATTTTTTGAATTTACCTATAGGAGTATTTGATTCCGGTGTAGGCGGACTGACGGTCGCCAAGGAAATTATAGCTCAGATGCCGAATGAAAGTATTGTATACTTCGGCGATACGGCCAGAGTTCCATACGGCTCCAAGTCCAAGGATACGATTATCAAGTATTCCGGCCAGATTGTTAAATTTTTACAGACAAAAAATGTAAAAGCTATTGTGATTGCGTGTAATACCGCCAGTGCTTTTGCACTTGACATATTGAAGACAGAGATTGATATACCTATTATGGGTGTTATCCATGCAGGCGCCATAACCGCAGCCAAGACTACCAAGGTAGGTAGGATAGGTGTGGTAGGTACCAGCGGGACAATATCCAGCGGTATATATGAAAAGACTATTCATGAGATAAATAGCGAGCTTGAAGTAATACAAAAAGCCTGTCCGCTGCTGGTTCCGTTGGTGGAGGAGGGACTTATCAATGACAGTGTTACAGATGAAATCATTTCCAGATATGTCAGCGACTTGAAAAGTAGACATATTGACAGTTTAGTATTGGGATGTACTCATTATCCTTTACTATATAATACATTCAGAAGGATTATGGGTGAGGGAGTTTCCCTTGTGAATCCTGCATACGAAACCGCAAAGGAATTGAAATCTTTGTTAACGTGTGAAAACTTATGTGCCGATAAAGGTGAGGTTTTCCACGAGTTTTATGTCAGTGACATGGCAGAAAGATTTAGTGATTTTGCATCTTCTATTATACCCGGTGTTGTGAAGAATACGGGTGTAATCAATATAGAAGAATTTTAAAAAACATTAGGCTTTGCAGAATGCATACAAATAATTAGCTAGATAAGGTATACAAGACGCAGACAGGCATTCTTTGTTGAGCATAGTTATCAGTTTTTTATTTAAGGTTATTTTATATAGAATAGTGGGGAGATACATTTTTCTAGTAAACTATCATTCTTTTATTTTAAACTTGATATTTGCATAAACAACCGGTGGTAGCTTAGGGTTGGGTAGAGACCGCATTGCGGCTTCTGCTATAGTTTTAAGGTAGAAGATTATGAAAGAATTTGTAGATATTGAGATTAGCGGCGCTCATCTTAGATATGATGAGACAGATCCTATTGCCGTGAATATTTCAGGTAATCACTATGTTGATGGTGATACACATAAGATAACTTACGTGGAAGAAGCCCAAGGTTTTGATGAAATTATCCTTAATACAATAATAGTAAAGAAAAATAAGGTTGAAATTATCAAAGAGGGTGTGGTGAATTCCAAGATGGTATTTGCCAATAACAGTAGGTTTAAAGCAATATATGACACTCCCTTTGGCAGATTGAATATGGAGACGGAGACAAAGCTCCTTTTGATCGATATGAATGAAGATGAGATAAATGTCTATATTGAGTATTTGCTTTATATAGAGGGAGATCGTGCATCTAATTCAAAAATGAGAATTCATATAGTTGAAGCGGTTGACAGAGTAGATAATAAGGGTGGGTGACTGCCCTTATTCGGTATGCGGAGGAGTATGGATAAAAAATTAAAAATTTCATTTAATTCACCAATTATTTTAGGATTTGTGATTCTAAGTTTTATAGTATATGTGGTAGACAATCTGACAGGAGGGTTTTCCACAAGATTGTTGTTCAGTGTTTACAGGTCGTCATTTATAGACCCGTTCACCTACTTCAGATTTTTCGGGCATGTACTTGGTCATGCAAACTTGGATCATTTCCTCGGGAATATAATGTTGATACTTGTAATAGGACCAATGCTTGAGGAAAAGTACGGTTCTGCGAACATACTTTTTGTAATACTTGCCACGGCACTTGTGACAGGTTTGGTTCACTTTTTTGTATTCCCACATGTTTATTTGCTTGGTGCAAGCGGTGTGGTATTTGCCTTTATTTTGCTCTCATCCTTTGCAGGATTCAGAGAAGGCAGGATTCCTTTTACATTTATTGTGGTCGCTCTTTTATATATAGGGCAGCAGGTATATCAGGGGGTCTTTGTACATGACAACATCTCAAACCTGACTCATATACTTGGCGGCATAGTAGGTGCTCTACTTGGTTATATTATGAATAAGGGGAAGATGAACAGGTACTAGGGATTTTATGGATAGAGAAATAATATGTAATATTTCTGTTTTGGAATATGTGTTATTTTGTATAGAAGGTGTTGCAAAAAAGCTTGGAAAAGATGGAAGAGAAGTATATCGGATACTGACAGAGGATAGCGATATATTAAACAGTTATATAGTACCTTCATATGATGTATTACATACACAGGGTAAGGACTATATTATTGAAGATATTTTGGATGTGATGAAGAAAAGAGGTTTGACGGTATGAGATTATATCATGGTTCATATCTGGAAATTAAATCACCGGATTTATTACATTCGAGAAAAAATGTTGATTTCGGATTGGGATTTTACACAACACCATTGTATGAACAGGCCGTAAATTGGGCAAGAAAGTTTAAGAGAAATGGAGGCAGCGGGATAATATCATATTATAGATTTGATGAAAAAGTACTTCATAAATTAAAAGTATTAAATTTTGATACATATTCAGACGAATGGTTGGACTTTATTTTAAATTGTAGAGCGGGCAAGGATGTATCAGATTATGATGTGGTAATAGGTGGTGTTGCTAATGATAAAGTATTTAACACTATTGAATTATTCATTGACGGGCTGATTGACAAGAAAGAGGCTATAGGTAGATTAAAATATGAAAAGCCTAATCTACAGATATGCTTCAGAACACAAAAAGCGTTGGATTACAGTTTATTATATGAAGGAAGTGAGACTATATGAATGCAAATCCTGTGTTATTACAAAAGAAATATGCACGTATTATAGAAAAATTTGCACGAAAAAAAAATATTTCAATTGAGGAATCTTTAGATTTTTTTTATCACTCATTTACATATGGATTGATGAGTAAAGGGATTTCCGATATGCATTGTATGAGTGATGAATATTTGATTGAGGATTTGGAGCGGGAATATAGTGGTGAGTATGTAAACAGGAAAGCTATATGAAATATACTCAACAGATTATGAGAGCTTTAGTGTAGGATATATGATATACCAAAATGACGATATATGTATGTTTAAAGCTTTTGATAATCAGGGATAATTGTTTAAAAGGTTCTATGTCAAGTGTTGTAGTGGGTTGATTTTTCAGCCCACTTTTTATATTTGAAATTATTTTAATTTTAAAAAGTTTAAGCAGGTATTTTTAATGGACTGCTAATATAGTAAAATGAAGTCAATAAGAAACTTAGGAGGTATAATCAATGTCCGGTATGTGGTAAATTTGAATTTGAAAGTGAAGGCTCTTTTGACATTTGTGAAGTTTGTGGATGGCATGATGATCTTATTCAGGAGGAAAATCCGGATGAAAAGTATTGTGCAAATCAAATGAGCTTAAATGAGGCAAGAGAAGCTTACAAAATGAGAGAAAAGATTGAGTAGATAAGGCTTTGAGCTTAGTTATATCGGTAATATAGTGTTCCCTGCGTAGGCAGGGGTGATCCCAGACAAGATGGAGCTATAGAGGTATCTGACAGGTGTTCCCTGCGTAGGCGGGGGTGATTTTAGTGCTTAGTAAAGAGTATTGAGAAAATAAAAGGTATTTCTATCGTAATTTTGCCAATAAAGGTAGTCTTCCCAAGCATCATAATCCCATTGTAATAATCTTCCCATAGTATTAATCCTCTATCAATTCATGCTCGGAAAGTTTAAGTTGACCTGCTTTATATGCGGCAAGCTTCTCTTCCAAGTAACTAATATTACTCTCCGAATAAAAAGGATCTACAGAAACTTCAAAAGGTATACGGTGCTCTCTGCCCATTTTTTTGGCAAATATGGTAAAAGCTGCACTCATAGAGAGTCCGAGTTCACTACATACGCTCTCCATTTTTTTCTTATCGGCCTCATCCATACGAAAGTTTACATTAACGGTCTGTGTCATAAAGCTTCTCCTTTCTTACATTGTTGAGTTTATTATAGCATTTGTAAAGAAAAATACAAGAAAGATGATGGGGCTGTCGGGAAATGACAGCTATAAGAAAGGGTGGTGTGACTCGTTTTGAGTC
>NZ_DBHIEQ010000011.1:0-85306 GCF_057250505.1 Lachnoanaerobaculum sp.
TGTCAGGATATTTTTATTTAGTTCTGCGGGGAGTAGAAATGCTTATTTCCCGACAGCCCCATTGATTTTCACAGATACTCTCCAATTTCCTAAAATATGATATAATATATGATAAATACTTAATGAAAAAAGGAGGACTATGTCTTTTACACATTTACATGTACATACAGGGTATTCACTGCTTGACGGGTCCTGTAAGATAAAAGAGATAATAAGCCGTGCAAAGGAACTGAACATGACTTCACTGGCTATCACGGACCACGGTGTGATGTACGGAGTCATTGATTTTTATAAAGAAGCTAAGGCAAACGGTATAAAGCCGATACTTGGATGTGAGGTGTATGTAAGCCCTTCATCAAGATTTGAAAAACAGGCAAAGCAGGGTGATAGGTACTATCATCTTATTTTATTGGCAAAAAATAATAAAGGATATGAGAATCTTATAAAGATAGTGTCAAAAGGCTTTACTGAAGGGTTTTATTACAAGCCGAGAATAGATTTTGAGCTGCTGAAAGAATACCATGAGGGGATAATAGCTCTTTCAGCCTGTTTGGCGGGAGAGATACCGAAGCTTATATCAAGAGGCAGAGAAGATGATGCCAAAAAGGTGGCAAAAAAGTATAAAGATCTTTTTGGCGAAGGTAATTTCTATCTTGAACTGCAAAATCACGGTATACCTGAGCAAAAATTTGTAAATCAGTCACTTGTAAGGATAGGCAAGGAACTTGACATACCGCTTGTGGCAACCAATGATATCCACTATATCAATGCAGAAGACGCCACGGCACATGATATACTCTTATGCATACAGACCGGTAAGACGGTATCCGACCCTGACAGGATGAGATATGAGGGCGGACAATTCTTTTTAAAGTCTGAAGATGAGATGAAAGCATTGTTTCCTTATGCGCCTGAAGCTATTGAAAATACAGGTAAGATTGCAGATATGTGCAATGTGGATATAAAGTTCGGTGAGACCAAGTTGCCTGAGTATCAGGTGCCTGAGGATATGTCTGCCAAGGAGTACCTTGAGAGTCTATGTAAGAGAGGTTTTGAAAGAAACTACCCAAAAGATTATGAAAACCGCGAAGAGATAGAAAAGAGAATGTACTATGAGCTTGGAGTCATAGAGACAATGGGCTATATAGATTACTTTTTGATAGTTTGGGACTATATAAATTATGCAAGAAGTGTGGGAATATCTGTAGGACCGGGAAGAGGCTCGGCGGCAGGAAGTGTGGTATCGTATTGTCTGGGTATTACGGATATTGACCCTATCAAGTACAATCTTATCTTTGAGAGGTTTTTGAATCCCGAGAGAGTATCCATGCCCGATATAGATGTGGACTTTGCCGATGAGAGAAGAGGCGAGGTCATTGAATATGTGGTAAACAAATACGGCAGTGAGAGGGTGTGTCAGATAATAACATTCGGTACATTGCAGGCAAGAGGTGTTATCAGAGATGTGGGCAGGGCTATGGAGATTCCGTATGCCAGATGTGACAGAATTGCAAAGATGATACCGAGAGATAAGGATATCACACTTAGTTTGGCACTTGAAAGAAATAAAGAACTTAAAGAACTCTATGACGGTGACGAGGTGGTACATGAGCTTATTGATTATAGCTTAAAGCTTGAGGGTTTGCCAAGACATGCCAGTATGCATGCGGCAGGTGTTGTAATTTCAAAAAAAGCTGTTGAGGAGTATGTACCGCTTGCACTTGGAATTGATGATGCGGTGACAACACAGTTTACCATGACCACCTTGGAAGAGCTGGGGCTTTTGAAGATGGACTTTTTGGGACTTCGTACACTTACGGTACTTCAAAATGCCTTGGAGATGATAAAGAAAAATCACGGTGTGGATATTGACCTGAAAAAGATAGATTATGCGGATAAGAAGGTGTATGAGTTCATCTCTACCGGAAAGACCGACGCGGTGTTCCAGCTTGAAAGCGGCGGAATGCAAAGCTTTATGAAGAGGTTAAAGCCTGAAAATTTGGAAGATATTATTGCAGGTATCTCACTTTACCGTCCGGGTCCTATGGACTTTATACCGAAGTACATCGAAGGAAAGAATTCAAAGGGCAAGGTAAGCTATGATACCCCACAGCTGATTTCAATACTTGAGCCTACTTACGGCTGTATTGTATATCAGGAGCAGGTAATGCAGATAGTCAGAGACCTTGCAGGGTATACTATGGGCGGAAGTGATGAGGTTCGTCGTGCGATGAGTAAGAAAAAAGCTCATGTCATGGAGATGGAAAGAAAAAATTTCATCTACGGAAATGAAGAAAAGAACATTTCAGGCTGTATAAAAAACGGCATAGATGAAAAAATAGCAAATCGAATCTTTGACGAAATGATTGACTTTGCAAGCTATGCCTTCAACAAGTCACATGCCGCCTGCTATGCGGTGATTTCATATCAGACAGCCTATCTTAAGTACTATTATCCGAAAGAATTTATGGCGGCATCACTTACTTCAGTCAGTGACAATCCTGCCAAACTGTCTGAGTATATGGGCAGTCTTGCAGACATGGGTATTAAGATTTTGCCGCCTGATGTAAACCTTGGTGAGGGGGCTTTCAGTGTGGATAAAGACGGTATCAGATTCGGACTTGCCACTATAAAGGGAGTAGGTAAGGCTGTGGCGGATGCGTTGGTCAGAGAGAGGATATTTAACGGAAAATATCTGACACTTGAAAATTTCATCAACAGATTGCCGCAGAAGGATTTGAATAAGAGAAGTATTGAAAGTTTTATAAAGGCCGGTGCGCTTGACTGTCTGGACGGAAACAGACATGAAAAGATTTTGAATGCGGAGCTTTTGAGTGATAAAAAGTCCAAGGAGAGCAAGGCGACAATTCCGGGACAGATGTCGTTTTTTGATGTGGTGGCTGATGACGATAAGGACAGTTTTGTGTCCGAGATGATACATATAGAAGAGTACAAAAAAGAAGAACTTTTGAAGTATGAGATGGAAGTGCTGGGAATGTATGTAAGCGGTCATCCTTTGGAAGAGTATATCACGATGCTTGAAAAGTATGCCGATGCCAGAAGTATAGATTTTTATCCGGATGAGGATGGCAATATTTTACTTGAGTCGGGCAGGAAGGTGGTAGTCGGAGGTCTGCTTACCGAGGTGAATAAAAGGTTTACCAAAAAAGGCGATATGATGGCCATATGTACTCTGGAAGATATGTACGGAAGAATAGAACTTGTAGTATTTCCGAAGGCTTTTGAGGGCTACGGCAGCGAGCTGATTGAAGGCGGAAAGGTCTTTGTCAAAGGAAGAGTGGACACCTCGGGAGAGGAAGAAGGAAAGCTTATTGTAGATACTGTGAGAGAGTTCGGAAGAATAAAGAAAGAACTTTGGATACAGTATCCTGACAAAGTAAGCTATGAAGAGGACCTTGGCAACCTGCTTTCGGATATAGGTACATTAAACGGCAATGACAGCGTCATCATATATTTGAAAAAAGAGAGAGCAAAAAAGGACCTTGGAGGTGAATGGTGCGTGCCTGCAGACAAAGCTTGTGAGATTTTAGCGCAGAGACTCGGCAGTGAAAATGTAAAGGTGGTTGAGAAAATATAATACAGGCAGATTAAATACATGGAAAAATGTTGAGTCTTTTAGTATAATAATATGGTACCGAATTTCGGTACAAGATTTTGGTAAGAAAGGAAATCATAGACTTAGGTCTATGTGGTTTTAATATGGCAAATAATGAATTCAGGGAAGAGCTCGACCCTCAAAGCAGTGTAAACAAAGTTATAGGAATTGTCTCAGGAAAGGGAGGAGTAGGTAAGAGCCTTGTAACCTCTCTTATGGCTGTAAAGGCTATGACAAAGGGATTCAGAGTGGGTATTATTGATGCGGATATTACAGGACCTTCAATACCTAAGGCATTCGGACTTAGCGGAAAGCTTGGCGTGACATACGATCAGCTTATGGTTCCTGCAGTTACAAATACAGGAATCAATGTGGTAAGTACAAACCTTATTTTGGAGAATGAGACGGACCCTGTTATATGGAGAGGTCCTGTAATAGCAGGTGTTGTAAAGCAGTTTTGGAAGGATACCGTATGGAATAATATCGACTACATGTTTGTGGATATGCCTCCGGGTACGGGAGATGTTCCGCTTACAGTATTCCAGTCAATACCTGTAGACGGCATAATAATAGTTACAAGTCCGCAGGAGTTGGTTTCAATGATTGTTACCAAGGCTGTAAATATGGCTAAGAAGATGAATGTACCTATACTCGGTCTGGTTGAGAATATGAGCTATTTTGAGTGCCCTGACTGCGGACACAGACATGAGATATTCGGTAAGAGCCACATTGATGAAATTGCAAAAAAAGAGGGACTTAAAGTTCTGGCAAAGATCCCGATTGACCCTGAGGTTGCAAAGCAGGTTGATGCCGGTCTTGTAGAATATGTGAAGGCACCTTGGCTTGATGAAGCGGCTGATTCTATTTTAAAATAAAATTTTGATGTGGACAGGTTTATTTTGCCCACATACAGGCGGGAGATCTTATGTATATATCAAACAATCCGAATAACGAGTTGGAACAGTCCATTGTACAGGTTCCTGATTTGGTACAGATACCGGATGAAATACATGAAATGGCACAGAAATTTCAGGAAGCAATGATGATGTACACCTGTGCTATCAGAGAGGTGAAAACAAAGCTTGAAGTTTTAAATGATGAGCTTTCAGTAAAGAACAGGAGAAATCCTATTGAGGTGATAAAATCCAGAGTAAAAAAGCCTAAGAGCATAGTGGAAAAGTTGAAAAGGCGAGGACTGCCTCTGACACTTGAATCCATAGTAAAAAATCTGGACGATGTGGCAGGTATCAGAGTCATATGTTCATTTCTTGACGATATTTATGAAGTTGCCGATATGCTTACAAGGCAGGATGATGTAAAGCTTATTGCAGTCAAGGACTATATAAAGAAACCTAAAGAGAACGGATACCGTTCCTATCATCTTATAATTGAAATACCTGTATTTTTCTCGGATAAAAAGCAGCCTATGAGAGTGGAAGTACAGATAAGGACAATTGCTATGGATTTTTGGGCAAGCCTTGACCATCAGTTGAAGTATAAGAAAGAGTTTATTGACTCGGAGGATGTGGAAAGACAGCTGAAAGAATGTGCAGATGTAATAGCAGGCACGGATGTACAGATGCTTAATATAAGAAAGAATATAGAGTCAAGGGGCATAGAGATAAGAAAACCCCGATAAAAAGACGGTAATAAAGAGTTGGTGTAACTTGAAAATGAGTCGCACCAGCCCTTTTTTTAGTATATATTATTTTTTAACCAACGCCTCATCTTGCTGAATAAAAACATATATATGATAAACAATATACTTGTGGTTACCCATGAGAGCGGATAAGCCCAAAGTATGGTGAATATATTCGGGTACTTAGGTACCATTATTATTATCCATGCTATTCTGAGTACACATACGCCGCTTGCAGTCATTATCATAGGTATCCAGCTGTCTCCGATACCGCGAAGCGAGCCTGAGAATATCTCGATGGTGATATAGGTCGGGAAGGCGACCACCATAAAGTTGAGCATATCTGTACCTATATCAAGTACGCTTTTATCAGCTGTAAACAGTGTATAGATACTTCTGCCGAAAAGCTTCAGTAAGAGCATAACTATTCCGGTAATCACAACAGAAAGAATCATTCCGTGTATGATACCTTTTTTAACTCTTTCTTTATTGCCGTAGCCGAAGTTTTGTCCTGTAAATGTGGTTACTGAGATGCCGAGTGACTGTATTGTCATCCAAAACAGTGTATCTATTTTGCCGTAGGCTGTGAATGCGGCAATGGTATCGGTTCCCAGAGTGTTGATAGAGGCCTGTATAAGTATATTTGCAATAGTATACATTGCGGATTGCATTCCTGCGGCAGTGCCTATGCTGACCATCTTTCTTAACTCTGAGAAGTTGATATGAAGCTTTCTTATAAAAAGTCTCAGCGCGTCCTTTCTGCGTGAAAGCACTACTATAACAAGTATTGCACTGACTACCTGCGAGGTGACTGTGGCAATGGCCGCTCCGACCACGCCCATACTCAGATATTTTATCAAAAGTATATCAAGTATTATATTGATAAAGCAGCTGATAATAAGAAAAATCAGCGGAGTCTTTGAATCACCTACAGCTCTTAAAAGTCCTGCACCCATGTTGTAGATAAGGTTCGGTGCAAGTCCGAGGAAGTAGATTTGAAGATACGGGATTGCCATAGGCATTATATTTTCAGGCACATTCATATATGAGAGCATAGTCTTTGAAAATATGGTACCCAATATACTTACCACTATACCTACTATAAGCGAGAACATAATTGCCGTGTGTACACATTCACTTACAAGTCTGTGGTTCTTGGCACCGAAGTGCTGCGAAATAATTACACTGAATCCTGACGAGAGACCGACGAATATTCCGATAAAGAGGTTTATCAGTGTACTTGTAGTACCTCCTACCGCCGCAAGCCCCAGCTTTCCTACATTCTGTCCCACTATGACCGCATCGGCGGTGTTGTAGAGCTGCTGAAAGAATGTTCCCAGCAGTATCGGAAAGAAGAATAATAAAAGCTGTGCGGTTATATTGCCCTTTGTCATGTCAGGACTTTTTGTTTTTGCCATATAAATCCTTTCTAAATCCTTTCTATACCATTTCTTCAGGTTTAAAAACCTTATCAAACTCTTCTTCAGTCATTAAGTCAAGTTTTAAAGTAGCTTCTTTCAGTGATATATTTTCTTTATGTGCAAGCTTTGCAACCTTTGCTGCCGACTCATAGCCGATATACGGGCTGATGGCGGTTACAAGCATCAGTGAATTGTGAAGATTTTCATGCATTTTTTGTCTGTTTGCCTTTATTCCGCATACACAGTGTACTCTGAAAGATTCCATACCGTCAGACAGAAGTCTTACGGACTGTAGGAAGTTGTGAATAAGTACAGGCATGAAAACATTCAGCTCAAAATTACCCTGACTTGAAGCCATATTTACTGCGACATTATTTGCCATGACCTGTACACATACCATAGTAATGGATTCACACTGTGTAGGATTTACTTTGCCGGGCATTATAGAACTTCCGGGTTCGTTTTCAGGTATAAATATTTCACCGAGTCCGCATCTTGGACCGCTTGAGAGCCATCTGATATCATTGGCTATTTTCATAAGGTCCGTTGCCAGTGAAGATAAGCCGCCGTGTACAAATGAAAGCTCCGACTTTGAGGTAAGAGCGTGAAACTTGTTACTATCCGTGATAAATTCCTTACCTGTAAGCTTTGAAATATTTTTTGCTACAGATATGTCAAAGCCCTTAGGACAGTTAAGTCCGGTACCCACGGCTGTGGCTCCGAGTGCAAGCTTTTTTATAAACTCAAGAGAGGCATTTATCTGATTACAGTCATTTTCAAGTGAAGCTCTCCAGCCGCTGATTTCCTGTGAGAAAGCTATCGGAGTGGCATCCTGCAAATGTGTCCTGCCTGATTTTACGATGCCTGCATTCTCCTCTTCAAGCTTTTTAAAAGCAAGTATAAGTTCATTAAGTGACGGCAGTAATTTATCGCTGATTTCAATCAATGCCGCTATATGCATTGCGGCAGGAAATGTATCATTTGAGCTTTGTGACATATTCACATCGTCGTTGGGGTGAAGTAATCTCTTACCTGCGAGTTCATTGCCTCTGTTTGTAATGACTTCGTTGACATTCATATTGCTCTGAGTGCCGCTGCCGGTCTGCCATACCGAAAGCGGAAAATGCTCATCAAGTTTTCCATCAAGTATTTCTTTACAAACGGCGTTTATTATATCCGCCTTTTCTTTTGAAAGCTTACCAAGCTCATTATTTGTTGCGGCACAGGCCGCTTTCAGATATGCAAATGCTCTTATAACTTCAAGCGATATCTTCTCGGTGCCTATTTTAAAGTTTGACAGACTTCTGGCTGTCTGCGCGCCGAAATATTTGTCCGCTTCCACCTCTATATTTCCCATAGAGTCATGCTCGATACGATATTCCATAGTTTTCTCCTATATGCTATAATAAAACGAAGTTCCTAAAGAGAACTTTAATACAGTACTATACAGTAGTTTAACAAAAAACAGAATAAAAAAATAGGGCAAGAGATGAAAATAAAGAAACAGGAATCGAAATTTTTAATTGTACTTGATACTCTTATGCAACTGGCGGTGATACTTTCACTTGCCTGGTTTGTAGTGTTCATATTCGGAGACAGAACATATATGGTGGGGCAGTCAATGTCGCCGCAGATAGAGCAGGGTGAAGCGGCGCTTATAAACAAGGCGGCATACACATTCTTTAAACCGAAAAGATTTGATGTAATAGCATTTAAAAACAGAGACGGCAGAGTATGTATCAGAAGAGTTATAGGTCTTCCGGGTGAGACGGTAAATATAAAGGACGGCTATGTCTATATAAACGGAAAGGCGCTTGAGAAGTTTAGTGAAGCGAGTACAGGAGGTTTGGCCTCAGAAGAGATACAGCTTATGTCAAAGGAGTATTTTGTACTTGGCGATAACAGAGTGGGAAGTGAAGATTCCAGAACTTCCACTATAGGCAATATAACAAAGGATATGATAATAGGTAATGCATGGTTAAGATTGTTGCCTATAAAAAGAATAGGTTTTATCAGATAAATATACGAAAGGATTTTTTATGAAAATACAGTGGTATCCGGGGCATATGACCAAGGCAAAGCGTGCCATGTCAGATGCCATAAAACTTGTGGATATTATTATAGAGATGACAGATGCCAGAGCTCCCGAAGCTACAAGAAACCCCGAGATAACGGGGCTTGGCACAGGCAAGTCAAGAATTATCATACTGAATAAGGCGGATTTGGCGGATGAAAATGCCAATATAAGATGGGCAAGTTATTATAAGGAGAAGGGCTATGAGTGTATGTTCATGGACTCCAGGCAAAAAAACGGTGTAAACTCACTTATAAAAGCGATAGAGAATGTGTCTAAGGATAAGAGAGAGCGAGATGCCAAAAGAGGTATAAAGAACAGACCGGTAAGGGCGATGGTTGCAGGTATTCCGAATGTCGGAAAGTCGACTCTTATCAATACCGTTTCAGGAAGAGCTATGGCAAAGACAGGCAATAAGCCGGGTGTGACCAAGGGCAATCAGTGGATAAAGCTTAAAGGTCAGGTGGAACTTTTGGACACTCCGGGTATACTGTGGCCGAAGTTTGAAGATGAGAGAGTCGGAGAGATAATTGCATTTATCGGCTCTATAAACGATATGATTATAGATATCAGAGAACTTGGACTTGAACTTATCAAATGGCTTTTAAAAAACAGGCCTGAAGTTTTGGAAGAAAGATTTGATATTAAAGAAGGCAAAGATGAGAATGCCGTCCTTATAAAGATAGCTACCGTAAGAGGATGTACCAAAAAGGGAGGAGAACTTGACTATGACAAGGCGGCTTCCGTTTTAGTAAACGAGTTCAGGTCGGGTAAGCTTGGCAGAATCACATTACAGATGCCGTAGGTGTATATGAGAAAAATAAGTGAAGAAAAGCTTGCTCTTGAGAGACAAAGACTTGAGGGCATGAGAGAATTTGAAAATAAATACAGTGATTTGGGAGCGGTTGCAGGTATAGACGAGGCAGGCAGAGGACCGCTTGCAGGACCTGTGGTTGCGGCTGCGGTTATATTGCCGAAGGATATATTCTTGCCGTTTTTGAACGACTCAAAGAAGGTAACCGAAAAAAGAAGAGATGTGCTGTTTGATCAGATAAAACAGGAGGCGATTGCTTACGGAATAGGTATTGCCTCAAACGCACTTATAGATGAGATAAACATATTGCAGGCCACATATGAAGCTATGAGAGAGGCGATATCAAAGCTTAGTAAGACACCTGATATTTTGCTTGTGGACGCGGTGCATATACCTGATATAAATATAAAGCAGGTGGGCATAGTAAAGGGAGATGCAAAGAGTGTCAATATCGCGGCTGCAAGCATACTTGCAAAGGTGACAAGAGACAGACTGATGCTTGAATATGACAAAATCTACCCTGAGTATGGATTTGCTTCCAATAAGGGATACGGTACAGCCAAGCATATAGAAGCTCTGAAAGCGTACGGTGCCTGTGATATACACAGAAGATCTTTTATAGGAAACTTTGTCTGTGAATAAGCGTAAGATAGGAAGCCTCGGAGAGGATATGGCTGTGGAGTTTTTAAAAAGCCGCGGAGTAAAAATTTTGGAGAGAAATTATCAAAACAGATTCGGTGAAATAGACATCATAGCAAGGGAAGATAATACACTGCTTTTTATAGAAGTAAAATACAGAAAGAATCAGAGCTTCGGTTATCCGCTTGAGGCTGTAGATTTTAAAAAACGGCAAAAGATAAAAAATATGGCAAGGTTTTTCTTAAATGAAAATCATTACTTTAATATGAACATAAGATTTGACTGCATAGGTATAATGGGGTCAAATATAGACTGGGTAAAAGGAGCGTTTTATTGAAGATAGTAAAAAAGAATGATAAGAATATTTTGACACTCAAAAGAGCAAAAAACGGTGTGGAGTATCTGTCATTTGACGCATTGGAAAAATATGATAATATAGTGCAGGGCTTTTCCACAAAGATAGGCGGAGTAAGTACAGGTGTGTATGCGACCATGAACCTAAGTTTCAGCAGAGAGCCGGACAATAGGGAAGGCGTACTTGAAAACTACAAAAGAATGGCAAAAGCTCTGGGTGTGAAGCTTGAAAGCTTTACTTTATCTTATCAGGAACATTCCACCAATGTAAGAGTGGTGAGTGCGGCCGATAAGGGCAAGGGAGTGCTGTTTGAGAGAGACTACAGAAATATTGACGGACTTATAACAAATGAAAGGGGCATTACATTAGGAGCTTTTTTTGCAGACTGTATTCCCCTTTATTTTTATGACAGGGTAAATAATGTAATCGGGCTGGCACATTCAGGCTGGAGAGGCACCTGTAAAAGAATGGGTGCGGTTATGGTAGAAGAGATGAACAGGCATTTTGGCAGTATGGCGGAGGATATAATTGCCTGCATAGGTCCGGGCATATGTGCGGACTGCTATCAGGTAAGCACGGATGTGTATGAGGAGTTTTCAAAAAACTTTGATAAAGCGGATATGGATAATATATTCAGAGAAGACGGTGAGGACCACTTCAGGCTGTCACTTTGGAAAGCCAATGAAAAAGTATTAAAAGATGCCGGAATACCTGAGGAGAATATATTTACTTCCAATATATGCACCGCCTGCAATAAAGAACTTTTGTATTCACACAGAGTGATGGGCGAGAAGAGAGGTAATATGGCTGCATTTATGGCGCTGAGATGATTTTCCATCGGATACGGTCAAAAAAAAGCCCGATATATCAGCTTTTACTTGCTAAAACTCATTTAAGTATTTATACTATGTATATTTGAATAAAGGAGGCTATATGGAAGATTTTTTCAAGAAATTAAGCATATATGGAAGTATTGCAAAAGAAGAAGGACAGAAGATAGCACAGTCGGCTTTGAACAAGGGTAAAGAATTGGCCGATATAACAAAGCTGAAAAGAGACATAAAGATAGAAGAAGATATTATAAAGTCATACAAAATGGTTATCGGTGAGTATGTAGCCGCCAATGACCTTTTGAGAGAAGACGAGCTTGTATTTGACCAAAGATCAAAGATCTTAAAGAGTCAGGAAAAGCTTGAAGAGTTGAAGGAAAAGCTTGAGGAAATAAGCAAAAATAAGTAGTTAGGAGATTATAAAGATGCCATACGCAGATTTGACAAAAGAAGAATTGATGGAATTAAAGAAAAGCCTGAAGGCTGAATATAAGGCTATGCAGGCTAAAGACTTGAAACTTGACATGAGCAGAGGAAAGCCTTCACAGGAGCAGCTTGATATCTCAATGGGACTTATGGATGTGCTTTCATCGGATGCGGACCTTATGAGTGAGAACGGCTCGGACTGCAGAAACTACGGTGTACTTGACGGTATCCTTGAGGCGAAGGAACTTATGGGAGATATGATGGAAGTTCCGGCAGACAACCTTATCATCTACGGAAACTCAAGTCTTAATGTAATGTATGACTGTATTTCAAGATCATATACACATGGAGTAATGGGTTCAACACCTTGGTGTAAGCTTGACAAAGTAAAATTCCTTTGTATTGTACCGGGATATGACAGACATTTTGCAATAACCGAGTACTTCGGTTTTGAGAATGTATGTATACCGATGCTTGAGAGCGGTCCTGATATGGACATGATAGAAGAACTTGTACAAAACGACGATTCAATAAAGGGAATCTGGTGCGTGCCTAAGTATTCAAATCCTACAGGAAACTCATACTCGGACGAAGTTGTAAGAAGATTTGCAAGATTAAAACCTGCAGCTAAGGATTTCAGAATTTACTGGGATAATGCTTATACAATTCACCATCTCTATGACCTTGACCAGGATCATCTTATAGAGATTTTAGCCGAGTGTAAGAGAGCCGGAAATCCGGACCTTGTATATAAGTTCGCTTCAACATCAAAGGTTACATTCCCGGGCTCGGGTATTGCGGCACTTGCCACATCACATAACAACCTTGAGGATATAAAGAAGCAGTTGAAGATGCAGACAATCGGACATGACAAGGTAAATCAGCTTAGACATGTAAGATATTTTAAGGATATCCACGGTATGGTTGAGCATATGAAAAAGCATGCAAACTCACTCAGACCTAAGTTTGAGATGGTGCTTGATACACTTGAGAGCGAGCTTGGCGGACTTGGAATAGCAAGTTGGACAAAGCCGAAGGGCGGATACTTCATATCATTTGATACTATGGACGGATGTGCAAAGGAAGTAGTGTCAAAATGTAAGAAAGCAGGAGTTGTACTTACAGGAGCGGGAGCTACATTCCCGGGCGGGAACGATCCTCATGACAAGAATATTCGTATCGCTCCGTCATTCCCACCTGTAGGTGATTTGGAGATAGCCGCAAAGCTTCTTTGCCTTTGTACAAAGATGGCGGCGGTTGATAAACTCTTAGGAGAATAATAATGATAAGTGCAAATGGAATAACCCTTAGATTAGGAAAGAAAGCCCTTTTTGAAGATGTTAATATAAAGTTTACACCGGGCAACTGTTACGGACTTATAGGTGCCAACGGTGCCGGAAAGTCTACATTCTTAAAGATACTTTCAGGACAGATAGAGCCTACCAACGGTGATGTGGTTATAACACCGGGAGAGAGACTTTCATTCTTAGAGCAGGATCATTTCAAATATGATGCATATACGGTTTTAGATACTGTAATCATGGGAAATGCAAGACTGTATGAGATAATGAAGGAAAAGGATGCAATATATGCAAAACCTGATTTTACCGAAGAAGACGGTATAAAGGCGGCTGACCTTGAGGGTGAGTTTGCCAATATGAACGGCTGGGAGGCGGAGTCTGATGCTGCCGCACTTTTAAACGGACTTGGCGTGGATACCGAGCATCACTATACATTGATGAGCGATATGCCTTCAAACCTTAAGGTAAAGGTACTTCTTGCAAAGGCACTCTTCGGTAATCCGGACATACTTTTGCTTGACGAGCCTACAAACCACCTTGACTTGGACGCTATTGCATGGCTTGAAGAGTTCCTTATCAACTTTGAGAACACTATCATAGTCGTATCTCATGACAGATATTTCCTCAATAAAGTCTGTACAATGATTGCGGATATCGACTACGGTAAGATACAGCTCTATGCCGGAAACTATGATTTCTGGTACGAGTCAAGCCAGCTTATGGTTCGCCAGATGAAGGAAGCCAACAGAAAGAAAGAAGAAAAGATTAAGGAGTTGCAGGAATTTATTCAAAGATTCTCCGCAAATGCTTCAAAGTCAAAGCAGGCTACTTCAAGAAAGAGAGCTTTGGAAAAGATTGAGCTTGACGATATCAAGCCTTCATCAAGAAAGTATCCTTATATAGACTTCAGACCGAACAGAGAGATAGGAAATGAGGTGCTTACCGTTGAGAATCTTTCAAAGACTATTGACGGTGAGAAAATCCTTGACAATATAAGCTTTGTGTTAAACAGAGAGGACAAGGTGGCACTTGTAGGACCTAATGAGAAGGCAAAGACGGTGCTGTTTAAGATACTTGCAGGAGAGATGGAGCCTGACAGCGGAAGCTATAAATGGGGGCTTACCACTACACAGAGCTATTTCCCTAAGGATAATACAAAGGATTTCTCAGGTGATGAGACAATAGTTGACTGGCTTACAAAATATTCTGAAATCAAGGATGCTACATATGTAAGAGGCTTCCTCGGCAGAATGCTCTTTGCAGGTGAAGACGGTGTAAAGAAGGTAAATGTGCTTTCAGGTGGTGAGAAGGTGCGCTGTATGCTCTCAAAACTTATGATAAGCGGAGCAAATGTGCTTATCCTTGACGAGCCTACCGACCACCTTGATATGGAGTCTATTACGGCACTCAACACAGGACTTGAGAAGTTCAAGGGTGTGCTGATATTCTCATCAAGGGACCATCAGGTAGTACAGACTACAGCCAACAGAATCATGGAGATTATAAACGGAAGTCTTATAGATAAGATTACCACATATGATGAGTACCTTGACTCCGACGAGATGGCAAGAAAGAGATTCACATACACAGTTTCTGCAGATGAAGAGAGTGACGACTGATATGAAAAAGATGATTTCATGGAATGTCAACGGTCTCAGAGCGGCTGTGACAAAGGGATTTTTGGATTTTTTCAGAGATATTGATGCGGATATATTCTGTATACAGGAGTCAAAGCTCTCGGAAGGTCAGATAGAGCTTGATCTTCCGGGATACTATGACTACTGGAACTATGCGCAAAAAAAAGGTTACTCAGGTGTGGCAATATTTACCAAGGATAAGCCTCTCAATGTGACTTACGGTATCGGAATAGAGGAACATGACAATGAGGGCAGAGTGATTACGGCGGAGTATGAAGACTTTTATATGGTTACCTGTTATACTCCGAACTCTCAAAGAGGACTTACAAGGCTTGAGTACAGAATGACTTGGGAGGACGCTTTCCTTAAGTACATTTTGGAACTTGAAAAGAATAAGCCTGTAATATTCTGTGGTGATTTGAATGTGGCACATACGGAAATAGATCTTAAAAATCCGAAGACAAACAGAAAAAATGCCGGGTTTACAGACGAGGAGAGGGCAAAGATGGATATTATTTTGTCCTCAGGTTTTGTAGACAGTTTCAGAGTTTTATACCCTGACAAGACGGATGCTTACTCATGGTGGTCCTATATGGGAGGCGCCAGAGCAAAAAATGTCGGTTGGCGTATTGACTATTTTATAGTATCTGCTAAATTAAAAGATAGAATAAAAGAAGCCAAGATTCACAGCGAAATCTTCGGCTCAGACCATTGTCCGGTAGAACTGGATATAGAAATATAATATGTATACTTAAAGGAGGTCGTTATGGCAGTAAGAGTTGACAGAGATAAGAGTTTTTATTATCCGACAGGAATTACCGTCACGCCCTCTTTTTTTTGCATAAAGGTTATAAGAAAGTGTAAGAGACTTTATATAAACCTTTATGAGAGAAATATGGAAGAGGCGGTGGAAAAAATAGAGTTTCCGCCTGAATCACGAATAGGTGATGTTTGGTTTATGCAGGTGGATATGCGCCTGAAAAAGAACATCGAGTATGCGCTTGAAGACGAGAAAGGGCTGTTTGCGGATGAGTACGGCAAAAGCTTTTCAGGAAGAGACAGCTTCGGAAAAGTAAGTCTGATAGACAATCCGAGAAGAAGCCCTGTATATATAGCCGCTTTTGAATGGGGAAATGACCTTGAAAATGTGAAGGATATAGAGGATAAGTCTTTAGATTCCTCATTTATATACAGACTTCACGCAAGGGGATTTACAAAGTCAAATACTTCAAGGATAGTGGACAAGGGTACATTTAAAGGAATTCTTGAAAAGGTTGATTATCTGAAAGAAATCGGAGCGGATTTTATAGATATAATGCCGGCCACAGAGTTTGACGAGTTTATAAGAAGCGCCGGAAGCTTTTTCTCACTGTTTGACAAGGAAAAGAAAGAGAAAAAAGAGAAGATAACTCTCAATTATTGGGGATATACAAACAGCCTTAATTTTGCGCCTAAGGCAAGCTATGCCACAAGAAGATACAGAAATCCTGTAAATGAGTATAAGGCTATGGTAAAGTCCATGCATGAAGCAGGAATAGGAGTTATACAGGAATTTTTCTTTGACAGAAAAAGTATCAGCTATATTATAGATGTACTCAGATTTTGGAAGCTTGAATATCATATAGACGGTTTTCATCTTGCAGGAGTCAACTACTGTGACGAGATTGTAAAAGATCCGTATCTTCTCGATTCTAAGTTTATTTTTTCAAATAAGATATATGATATCAGATCCGCCAATATTATCTCCATGGACTATGACTATATGAACAATATGAGAAAGTACCTAAAGGGTGATGAGGGCATGGTTCCTTTCGTCTCAAATGTTCTTAGCGGAAAGAACGGTTATATGAATTTTATTGCGGATGTCAACGGATTTTCACTGGCGGATATATACAGGTATGACTATAAGCACAATGAAGACAACGGTGAGGACAATGCGGACGGCTCAAATATGAACTTCTCATGGAACTGCGGTTTTGAGGGAGATACAAAGAAACTGCAGGTAATGAATCTTAGAAAGAGAATGTATCTGAATGCAATCTTTCTTTTGATGATTTCAAGAGGTGCCATAGGGGTGTGCAGCGGCGATGAAGTTTTACAGTCAAAGGGCGGCAATAACAATACCTACTGTCAGGACAATGATACAAACCATTTTAACTGGAAGCTTGTAAACAAGAACAAGGATTTTCTACACTTTTTTAGAGAAATGCTTGACTTTAGAAGAAAGTATATTCTGACAAATGATGATAAGCATAAGATTTCCATACACGGAATGCAGGTTTGGAAACCTGACTTTGAGTATTACAACAGGCAGATGGGAGTACTTATAGAAGGAAAACAGGATGTATATATTATTTTAAATATGCATTGGGACAGCCACGAGTTTTCACTCCCTACTATAAAGAGGGGAAGCGCTTGGAATGTGCTTGTAAATACAGCCGATATAAATTTACCTTTTAAGAAAGAAGTTGTTAAGGCCAAAAATCAGAGAACAATATCTGTTGAAGGCAGAAGCTGTATGGTACTTATTGCTAAAGAAGATAAAAAGGCGGATGTAAGAAAGAAGGTATGAATGTAATTATTATAGCGGCAGTTGCGGTAGCGATAATAGCGGTTTCTCTAATGATGAATATATCAAAGCCTAAAAGTTCTGACGATGATATGGCTGAATACTCAAAGTCTAAAGGGGATAAAAAAGAGTTTTCAAAGCCAAGCCTTAAAAAAGGATTTCAGGAAGAGGCAAGTGTAAAATGCATGGTTGCAAATGCTACCTGTTCACGCTTAAAATATATGGATTTTAAAGGCGATATTTATGATGTAAAGTATGACGGTAAAAATGTGAACATCGAAAGAGAAACCGAGAAAGATGATACATTAAAGGATTATAAGATAGAAAAGGCCTATATGCAGGGAGGTTTTTCTCTTATAGAGGGCAATGAAACAGCCGAGAGAATAAATAACTTCAATCAAAATATGAAGCATATAAGGATTTATGATAAAGACGACAATGAGTATAAGTCTATAACCTTTAAGCAGGGTATAAATGATTTTGTCGATATAAAAACTCTTGATGAACTTTGCGACTTTTTGAAAAAAGAGCTTCCACAGGGCAGTATCATTCTGGATAAACTTGTAAAAATAGGATTCGGAAAGAGAAACTTGTGGACAACCTTTAGCTATGACTACGGGGATGGAAGAAGTAAAGTTATTAAAAAAGATGACACACTGAAGTTTGAAGATTTATTTGAAAGATGGGAATAAAATTTTTTATAAGATAGGGCCTTTTTAATAGGCTCTATTTATTTGAAATTTTTTAAAAAAAGTTCATTTTGCTATTGACAAATGTATATAAGTGCAGTATCCTATTAAAGTCAGTTTTGGGTTATCGCCAAATGGTAAGGCACTGGACTCTGACTCCAGCATTTCTAGGTTCGAATCCTAGTAGCCCAGCTCTTAAAACTCCCATTCAAACAGAAGTTTGTGGGAGTTTTTTAGTATATATGGATGAGGAATTTTTATGAAGGTGGCACTGGCAGGGACGGAAAACTTAACAAATTATATTGCGGCATTGAAAGCAAACAATATTGAAGTTATAAATACACTTGATATAGCTGAGGCGCTAAAATGTGACGGATTACTTTTGCCGGGCGGCGGAGATATGGATCCGAAATATTATGGCGAAGAGATGAACGGCTCCGATGAGCCTGACAGAGAGCTTGATAAGGCACAGTGTGATGTTTTGGATGCTTTTGTAAAGGAAAAAAAGCCTGTACTCGGCATTTGCAGAGGTATGCAGCTTATCAATGTGTACTTTGGAGGGAGTCTATATCAGGACTTGAAGACAAAAGATGCACATTCAAGAAAAAACGGAGTTGACAGCGTACACAGTGTGAAAAGTATTGTAGGGGACAATCTGTTTGAAAACCTGTACGGCAAGGAGTTTTTTGTGAATTCGGCACATCATCAGGGAGTAAAAAAAATCGGTGAAGGTCTGATATCCGTTTTGGAAGCAAATGACGGAGTTTGTGAAGCGCTGCTTCATAAGGATTTGCCAATAGTGGCGACACAGTTTCATCCTGAAAGAATGTCATATGAGCAAAGAAGAGATGATACGGTTGTAGGTGAGGGCATATTTGAATATTTCAAATCTCTCTTAAAAGGTTAGGTTAGGTAGATAATGTATTCATTTAATGAAAGAATCAGATACAGTGAGTTGGGGGAAGACGGAGAGCTGTCATTACATGGGCTTTTGAATTTATTCCAAGACTGTTCAACATTTCAATCTGAAGATTTGGGACTTGGAATAGAGTATCTGCAGGGTAAGAGAGAAGCCTGGTGGGTAAATTCATGGCAGATAGATATAAGCAGATTGCCGGTTCTAGGACAAAGAGTGGAAGTGGGCACATTTGCATATGCTTTTAAGAGCTTCTACGGTTTTAGAAATTTCTTTCTAAAGGATGAAAACGGTAAGTTTTTGGTTAAGGCGGATTCCATATGGTTTCATTACGATTTGGACAATAAAAGGCCTACAAAACCTACAGATGAGGCGCTTGGTAAGTATCTGGCAGGGAATGATAAACACATGGAAATGACAAAAATTGTCAGAAAATTTGATATTCCAAGTGATTATGAGCTTGGTGATAAGATCATTGTCACTAAGAACGACCTGGATACAAATCATCATATGAACAATGCAATATATGTCAGTAAGGCAAGAAACCTTATCGACGAGGATTTTAAAGTAAAAAAAATAGGTGTACAATATAAGAAAGCAGCCGTATTACATGATATAATATTGCCGAGAATTACAAAGAACGAAAATTCTTATATTATAAATTTGGCGGATAAAGACGGTGATACATATGCTGTTGTTAAGTTTGATTATTAAGGGGGAGTTATGGAATTAGGAAAGATACAGAGTCTTAAGGTGGACAGAAAAAAGGATTTCGGTGTGTATCTTACAGACGGAAACGGTGAAGATGTGCTGCTTCCTATGAAGGAGGTTCCTAAAGACTGTGAAGTCGGAAGTGAGATTGAGGTATTTATATACCGTGACAGCAAAGACAGACTTATTGCAACCACAAGGAAGCCTAAGCTTTTGGTAGGCGAGGTTGGCAGACTTTTTGTAAAGTCGACTACAGGAATCGGTGCATTTTTGGACATCGGACTTGAAAGAGATGTGCTTTTGCCTTTTAAGGAGACATTAGGTAAGGTAAAGGAGGGAGACGAGGTACTTGTATATCTGTATGAGGACAAGAGTCACAGACTTGCAGCCAGTGCAAAGGTTTATTCTCGCCTGTCGACAAACAGCCCGTACAAAAAAGACGATGAAGTGGTCGGTACAGTATTTGAAATCAAAAAGATGGGTATCTTTGTCGCTGTAGACGATAAGTATAACGGCATGATTCCTCCAAACGAGAACTTTGAAAATGTGAAGCCGGGAGACAGACTTGACCTTAGAGTAATCAGAGTGAGAGAGGACGGCAAGCTTGATCTAAGCCCAAGAAAAAAAGCATATGTGCAACTTGTAAAGGATGCGGATGTTTTATACGGTATAATGGAAAGAAGGGGCGGAAGCTTAGGGTTTGACGAGAGCGTTTCTCCCGACAGAATAAAGGCTGAGCTTGAACTTAGTAAGAATGCATTTAAGAGGGCTGTCGGTCATCTTTTAAAAGAGGGTAAGATAGAGATAGTTGACGGAGATATCAAAATAAAGTGATAAAAGTATAGACTGCAGTTTTCTGCGGTCTTTTTTGAAAGGAGATATATGGCTGCAGTTGACAATGTTATAAGCAAGGCAAGAGAATATATCGGTGTGAGTGAGAATCCGCCTGAGAGCAATAATGTAGTGTTCAATACGGACTATTACGGCAGAGAGGTTTTTGATAACGGCGGTATTACTTATCCGTGGTGTATGGTGTTTTTGTGGGATATTTTCAGAATGAGCGGCGCCGGGAGTATATTTTGTGACGGTATGAAGACCGCATCAACCGAAGCCGTACTCACCCACTATAAAAATAAGGGGATGTTGTTTTCTACAGGAAAAAGAGGTGACATCGTACTTATTATAACCGATGCGGCAGGAAGGGGCAGAAATGTAAATCATGCCGGATTGGTAACAGCCGTAAACGGTGACGGAACTTATGAAACAATAGAGGGGAATACAGGCAGCGGAAATATTGCAAACGGCGGCATGGTGATGAGCAGAACCAGAAGCTTATCAGGCAGAGGCTATAAGATAGTGGGATTTGCAAGACCGAGTTATGAAGGTAAAAGCAGCACCGGTTACAATGAGATACCGATAAGTGCAAAGCTTACCATAGCAGGCAGCGGCATAAGAGTAAGAATGTCCCCGAATACATCGGCAGCCGTTGTAAAAAATCTTGATGATGGAAGTGTAGTGAAGGCGACAGGTAGAATCGCAAGCAGGCACAACCCTTGGTTTCATATAGACGGAGGGTATATAAGCGGAAACTTTGTAAGCGGATGGGTAAAAGATTACAATGACAATAAAAGATGGTGGTATGTGGAAAAAGATTATAAATATGCCAAGTCACAGTGGAAGAATATAGCCGGTAAAGACTATTGCTTCGGCAAAGATTCATATCTGTTTGTAAACTGCTATATAAAGTCTGCCGTGAACGGAACTTACTATTGGGTGGACGATGACGGAGTATACCAAAAGCGGTATGACACAACAAGCCCAAGCAGAAAGTACAGAATAGTGGAAAATTATAAGAATGAAAATGCATTATAAAAAGGGGCCTAGGCCCCTCTTTTTTATTCTCCCTGATACATAAACTTTATAAGTCTTTCAACATCCTCTTTATCATGTGCCACAAGGTCAAGTTCCTTTATATAGCCGTTTGAAAAGATATTTGCCATTGAAAGATACTGTGTAAGCTTACTCTTTAAGTTGATTCTGTCGCCTTCAGGTGAAACAAGCTCAACAGTGCCTTTGCACTCATCTACAACCTTAAAAAATGCCTCAACATCTTTGATATTCTGTATCTTCATACATACCTCCAAGTAAATAGTAATATCTTTTACAGTATAGCAAAATAGGTATCCGGAGTAAAGAAGACAATGTAAATGTGGAAAATATAATTTCGGTATGCTACAATAAGCAAATGCCGTTTATAGGTATAATTAAGTATTTCAGTAATGGAGATAGAAATGCAGATAATAATTGTAGGTTGCGGTAAGGTCGGTTCGACTATTGCCGAACAACTCAGTGTAGAAGGACATGATATAACAATAGTTGATACAGATGAATCTGTAGTACAAGCTCTGGCAACCAGACTTGACATAATGGGTGTAACAGGAAACGGTGCAACACATTCTATTTTGATGGAAGCAGGTGTGGAAGAGGCGGATCTTTTGATTGCGGTTACAGAGTCGGATGAGCTGAATCTTCTCTGCTGTATGGTAGGAAAGAAGGCAGGTGCGGACCATACGATAGCAAGGGTCAGAAATCCTGAATACAGTCAGGATATCGGATTTATGAAAAAAGAGCTTGGGCTTGCAATGACTATAAATCCTGAGTATGCCGCATCTACAGAGATGGCAAGACTTTTAAGATTTCCGTCTGCAATAGAGATAGATACATTCGGAAGAGGCAGAGTGGAGCTTTTGGAGTATAAGATAGAAGAAGACAATATATTGGCAGGAAAAAGTCTTATTGATGTAGGTAAGAATATAAAATCCGATATACTGATATGTGCGGTTGAAAGAAGAGAAGATGTTATCATACCGAACGGAAGCTTTGTACTTCAAAGCGGTGATATTATAAGTATTGTTGCATCTACAGAGAATGCCAGAGACTTCTTCAAAAAAGTAGGTTGTAGCAGTAATGAGGTAAAGGATACATTGATAGTAGGCGGCGGAACCATTGCTTATTATCTGGCTAATCAGCTTATACCTCTAGGCATAAAGGTAAAGATAATAGAAAAATCACATGAGAGATGTGAAGAACTTTCCGCAATGTTGCCGAATGCGGTAATTATACACGGAGATGCTACAGATAAGGATGTACTTCTTGAAGAAGGTATTGAGAATTGCTCTTCATTTGTTTCACTCACAGGTATAGATGAGGAAAATGCTTTCCTTTCACTGTACGCAAAGAGCGTTTCGAATGCAAAGATAGTTACCAAGATAAATCGTATCTCATTTGATGATATTATAGAGAAGTTCGACCTTGGAAGTATGATTTATCCTAAGCATATCACTGCGGAGTACATCGTAAGATATGTTAGAGGTTTGCAAAACAGTGTTGGAAGTAATAATGTAGAAGCACTTTATAAGATAATACATGGTGAGGCAGAGGCTCTTGAGTTTTATATCAAGGAAGACTCCGGTATGACAGATAAGACCCTTGAGGCAATGCCTATAAGAGATGGTGTACTTGTTGCAGGTATTATAAGAGAGGGCAAGGTAATGATACCGAACGGTAAGTCTACATTACAAAAGAACGATTCAGTTATCGTAATAACAAAGATTACCGGCATGCAGAATTTAGAGGATATATTAAAGTAATGAATTATTCAATCATATTTTATATAGTAGGAAAAGTAATGATGTTGGAAGCTACCTGTTTTTTGATACCGGCGGTGACATCACTTATATATCGTGAGCATGAAGGTTTTGCCTACTTGATGGTAGGAATTATAGCTGCTATCATAGGATACTTGATTTCCAGTAAGAAAAAGTTTGAGCACACATTCTATGCAAGAGAAGGCTTTGTAATGGTTGCGCTGTCTTGGATAGTACTAAGTGTGGTGGGAGCGATTCCATTTGTAGTCACCGGTGAGATTCCCAACATGATTGATGCACTTTTTGAAACTGTGTCGGGATTTACAACAACAGGAGCAAGTATACTCGAGAATGTGGAGAGCTTAAGCCATACTTCACTTATCTGGAGAAGCTTTACACACTGGGTAGGCGGTATGGGTGTTATTGTATTATTGCTTGCCATACTTCCGATGGCCGGCGGCTACAATATGCACCTTATGAAGGCGGAGAGCCCGGGTCCTGTAGTAGGAAAGCTTGTACCCAGACTAAGAGATACTGCAAAGATTCTGTATCTTATTTATCTTGTAATGACCGTTATAGAGTTTGTTATATTGGTAATTATAAAGATGCCTGTATTCGATGCACTCTGTATCACATTCGGTACTGCAGGTACAGGAGGATTCGGAGTAAAGGCCGACAGTATGGCAAGCTATTCATATGCAATACAGGTGGTAGTTACTATATTTATGATACTCTTCGGTGTAAACTTCAATGCTTATTTTGTACTTTTGGGCAAGCACAAGAAAGAAGCCTTTAAGATAGAAGAGGTAAGGTGGTACTTCGGAATTATACTTGCTGCAATTGTGATTATTACAGTGAATATCAGAGGATATTTTGATAATATCTTTATAGCACTTAATCATGCGGCATTCCAGGTCGGCTCCATTATTACCACTACAGGATATTCCACCACAGACTTTGACAGGTGGCCGCAGCTTTCAAGAAATATAATTATATTCCTGATGATGTGCGGTGCCTGTGCAGGAAGTACAGGTGGCGGTATCAAAGTTTCAAGAATTGTAGTTATGGTAAAATCGGTATTTCAGGAGATAGGATATTACATTCATCCAAGAGGTGTAAAGACTATCAAGATGGACGGCAAGGTGCTTGAAAAACCTGTACTTAACAGCATCAGAGTGTTTATACTCACATATATAATGATTTATGCTATTTCAATGTTCTTATTATCACTTAATAATTTTGATTTTGAGACCAATTTTACAGCTATAGCCGCAACTTTTAACAATATCGGTCCCGGACTTGCCAAGGTAGGTCCTATGGCAAACTTCAATATATACTCATATTTTTCAAAGCTGGTTTTGACCTTTGATATGCTTGCAGGAAGACTTGAGTTATATCCTATGCTCCTTTTATTTTGTCCGGGCATATGGAAAATAGGAAAAAGTAAATAATGTAAAAATAAAGCACTTGCAATTTTTTTGCAGGTGCTTTATAATACCTACTAACATAATAGGAAAGAGGAAATAAAGATACAATGATTGAGCTGAAAAATATTACAAAGACTTTCAGTGAAGGCAATATATCTGTACATGCAGTCAAAGATGTATCTTTAGTGATTGATAAAGGGGAGATATTCGGCATTATAGGATTTTCCGGAGCGGGAAAATCCACACTTGTCAGATGTATAAATCTTTTGGAAAGGCCTGATGCAGGTAAAGTATTTGTTGACGGAAAGGATTTGACATCCCTTAAAGCTAGAGATTTAAGAAGTGCAAGGAAAAAAATCGGAATGATCTTTCAGCACTTCAATCTGATGCCGTCCAGAACGGTGGCAGGCAATGTGGAGTATTCACTTTTCGGAAGCGGGCTTTCAAAGGAAGCGAAGAGAAAAAAGGTTAGAGAACTTCTGTCTTTGGTAGATATAGCCGATAAGGAAAACGCATACCCGAGTCAGTTGTCAGGCGGTCAAAAGCAAAGAGTTGCTATAGCAAGAGCACTTGCAAACGACCCGAAAGTACTTTTATGTGATGAGGCGACATCGGCACTTGATCCGCAGACTACCGCGTCTATTTTGGATCTTTTGCAAAGTCTCAACAAAAAGCTTGGACTTACAGTGGTAGTCATCACACATGAGATGGCCGTTGTAAAGCAGATCTGTGACAGAGTGGCTGTAATGGAAGACGGAAATGTGGTGGAAGAGGGAGATGTATTCTCAATCTTTGCAAATCCAAAGCATCAGATTACAAAGGACTTTATAAAGACCACTTCAAACCTTCAAAAGATAGAAGGACTGATAGCTTCAGGTTCGGATGTGGCCAAGTTAAAGGCAGGCGAGGTCATACTAAGGCTTAGCTATAAGAAAGCCAATACTTCGGAGGCACTGATTTCCGAAGTGTCCAGAAAGTTTAATATAGATTTGAATATTATCTATGCGGATGTTGAGATAGTAAAAGATGCACCTATAGGCGGTACGGTGGCGATAGTAAGCGGCGAAAAGTCGGATATAGATGACGCAATCAAATATCTGCAGGATAAGGAAGTAGGAGTGGAGGTGATAAAGGATGAAAGAAATATTGTACATTCTCTTACCAAATGTATCGGCTAAACCCAATGAGATAATAGATGCAACCGTTCAGACCATAAATATGATGGTACTTTCAGGTGCTATTTCACTTATCTTCGGTCTTATCTTCGGTGTTATAGTGGTGGTCACCTCTCCGAGAGGTATATTAAAAAACGCCTTTATCTACAATATTATGGATAAGCTGATAAATGTGTTCAGGTCAATTCCTTTTGTAATATTGCTTGCGGCACTGATACCTTTTACAAGAATGGTGGTGGGAACCGCAATAGGAACAAAGGGTGCCATACTTCCGCTTGTATTCGGTACTGTGCCTTTCTTTACAAGACAGATAGAAAGTGCTTTATACGAGGTGGATAATGGACTTATTGAGGCGGCACAGAGCATGGGTTCATCACCTATAGAGATTATATTCAGAGTATATTTAAGAGAGAGTCTGCCGGGTATTATAAGAGGTGTACAGATTACATTTATCTCACTTTTAGGACTTACCGCTATGGCGGGTGCTATAGGCGGCGGAGGTCTCGGAGACTTTGCGATAAGATACGGACACCAGAGAAATCAAACAGATGTAACATATGCTACAGTAATTATTATACTTATAATGGTAAGCTTGATACAGGGTCTTGGAAACAAGGCAATAAAGAAAACAACACATTAAGATCACAGGGTGAAAATCACCCTTGTTATATAGAAAAATTCATGGAGGTTATTATATTATGAGAAAATTAAGTAAATTTTTAGCAATCGGCGCAATATTGGCTTTGGGACTTACAGCATGCGGTTCAAGTCAGAAGGCGGATACAAGCAGTGCTGCAGGTGAGAGCACAAGCGCGGAGTCAAAGGCCGACGCTGCAAAGACCGAAGGTAATACAACGGTAAAAATCGGTGTCGTAGGTGAGAACAATGAGCAGTGGAACCCTGTAATAGAGGCTATGGCAAAAGAGGGTATTACAGTTGAGCTTGTAAAGTTTGCAGACTATTCATTGCCTAACAGAGCGTTAAATGACAAGGAAATTGACTTAAACGCATTCCAGCACAAGGCATACCTTGCAAATGATGTCAAGGACAACGGCTATAAGATTGAGGCTATAGGCGATACAATCATTGCACCTTTAGGAGTATATTCAAAGAAGATTAAAGATCTTTCAGAACTTAAGGACGGCGATACAATAGCAATCCAGAACGACGCTACAAACGGCGGAAGAGCATTGAAGGTACTTGAGAGTGCAGGAGTTATCAAAGTAAATCCTGACGCAGGATATACACCTACACTCAGCGATATTACAGAAAATCCTAAGAATATCAAGTTCACAGAGGTTGAGGCTGCCAATACACCAAGTCTTTTACCGGATGTGGCTGCTGCCGTAATCAACGGCGGTCACGCTGTAGACAACGGTCTTAATCCTAAGACAGATTCCATCTATCTTGAGAAGGTAGAGGACGGAGTAGACAACCCGTATGTAAATGTTATTGTTGCAAGAAGCGAGGATAAGGACAACGAGACTTACAAAAAGATTGTAAAGGCATTCCAAAGTGATGATGTAAAGAAAGTTATAGAGGATACATACAAGGGTGCTTATATACCTGCTTGGAAATAATTTTTAAATAAATATAGATAATTAGAGGCTGTCACATATTTAAAAGTAAAATTCAGATTATGTGACAGCCTTTTTTGTGCCTAAGAAAGGGATAGTTGTGGATAAACGCCCGCTGAGGTTCATATATTGTTCATAACTAATTCAAAAACCTTTTACATAAAAAACAAACTTTAGCCACTTTTATTTCCTATAATCTCTTACATAGACAAGAGATAGCTAGTCTATAAATAAAAGATTTTTTTCATAATACTCGAGCCGATACATATCGGCTCTCCTCCCAAAATCAAGCCGGCAGCGATGTCGGCTTTTTATATTGTTGACAACTTAAGTGTAAAAATATAAACTTGCTTGATAGTGTAAAATAATGAGAGGATTATATATGGATCAATTTGCAAGAACTCAGCTTTTGTTGGGTGTGGATGCCATGGAAAGATTGAAAAAGTCAAGAGTGGCGGTATTTGGAGTAGGTGGAGTAGGCGGCTACAGCGTGGAAGCTTTGGCAAGATCCGGAGTGGGAGCCATAGACCTGATAGATGATGATAAAGTGTGTCTGACCAATATAAATCGTCAGATAATAGCTGATGTAAAGACTATAGGAAAGTATAAGGTGGATGTGGCAAAAGACAGGATACTTAGCATCAATCCGAGGTGTAAGGTGACTACTCATCAGTGCTTTTATCTGCCTGAGAATGCAGGAGATTTTGATTTTAGTGAATATGACTATGTAATAGATGCCGTAGATACGGTTACGGCAAAGATAAATCTGGTGATGCAGGCAAACGAATGTAATGTGCCTGTTATCAGCAGTATGGGCGCAGGAAATAAGCTGGATCCTACAGCTTTTATGGTGAGCGACATATATAAGACAAGTGTCTGTCCGCTTGCAAAGGTAATGAGAAGAGAACTTAAAAAAAGAAATATAAAAAAGCTTAAGGTGGTTTATTCAAAGGAGCAGCCTTTAGTTCCGATGGAGGATGAGAGTATCAGTTGCAGGTCACACTGTGTATGCCCTCCGGGTGCTGAGAGAAAGTGTACTGACAGAAGGGCTATTCCGGGATCGGTTGCCTTTGTACCGTCTGTGGTAGGGCTTATAATAGCAGGTGAAGTGATAAAAGATTTGACTAAGGATATTGTGAGGTAAGTATGATTGAAACAATTTCAAGGATAAACTCAGCCGTAAACGGGTTTATTTGGGGTGTACCCGCAATGATTGCACTGATGGGTGTAGGTATATATTTGAGCATCAGATTGAAATTTATGCAGGTAACAAAATTTGCATATATAATGAAGACTACGGTCGGCAGAATTTTCAAAAAAAGAAATGTGGCCGACGGGGCACTTTCACCTTTTCAGGCGGCAACCACCGCACTTGCGGCGACAGTAGGTACAGGAAATATAGCAGGTGTTGCAGGCGCAATATCCATAGGCGGACCGGGAAGTGTATTTTGGATGTGGATTTCGGCAATCTTAGGTATGTGTACCAAGTTCACAGAGGTTACACTTGCAGTATACTTCAGAAAGAAAAACAAGAACGGAGAATTGGTAGGCGGACCTATGTATTACATAAGTAACGGACTGCCGAAAAGGTGGATATTTTTAGCATATGCCTTTGCCACCTTCGGTGTACTTACAGTGTTCGGAACCGGAAATGCTACACAGGTAAATACCATAACCGCAGCTATCAATGTGGCACTTGAAGGATACGGAATAGTAAGATCAGGTGGAAGTCAGACAATAAACTTAATTATCGGAATAATTGTAACAATACTGGTGGGACTGGTATTACTTGGAGGTATCAAAAGAATAGGTACGGTTACAGAAAAGCTGGTTCCTTTTATGGCACTTTTATATGTGGTGCTTGCACTCGGAGTGGTATTTTTAAATATAAACAGAGTGCCTGAGGTATTTGGAAGCATTATATACGGAGCGTTCAATCCGAGAGCCGTGACAGGCGGAGTAATAGGAAGCTTCTTTTTAAGTATGAAAAAGGGAGTATCAAGAGGTATATTCTCAAACGAGGCCGGACTTGGTACCGGTCCTATAGCACACGCTTCGGCAGATACAGGTAAGCCTGTAAAGCAGGGATTTTTCGGAGTATTTGAAGTATTTGCCGATACCATAGTTATATGTACACTTACAGCGCTTGTAATACTTTGTTCAGGTGTGAATATTCCTTTCGGTTCTCCGGCAGGTGCCGAACTTACTATAAGCGGTTTTATAAAGGCCTACGGACATGGCGTATCGGTATTTACGGCTGTGGCCATGTGCTCGTTTGCCTTCTCGACCATCATAGGATGGGGACTTTACGGCGCCAGATGTATAGAATTTTTATTCAGTGAAAAGGTAATAAAGCCTTTTATGGTGGTATATTCACTGATGGCGATAGTGGGAGCGACTATGGACCTCGGATTGCTTTGGGATATATCGGATACTTTCAACGGACTTATGGCAATCCCGAACCTTATAGCACTGTTCTTACTTGCAAATGTGGTGATAAAGTTAAAGAATGAGTACTTTGAGGGAGAAGGTAAAGAAAAGTAAAAAGTGCTTGACAATAAAATAAAATTGTGTAAAATATAATCATAAACTATTTAAGAAAGATTCGGAGGAGAAAAAGTTATGGCAGTAAAGACAATAACAAGTGCAAATTTTGAAGCTGAAGTTTTGAATGCAAAGGAACCGGTATTGGTGGATGTTTGGGCACCCTGGTGCGGACCTTGTAAGATGCTTTCACCTATAGTTGACGAGGTGGCTGAGGAAGCGGTAGGCTTCTCTGTAGGAAAGGTAAATGCAGATGAGAACCAGGAGCTTGTAAACAGATTCCACATTATGTCAATACCTACACTTCTTGTATTTAAGAACGGTGAGTTGGTAAACAAGTCAGTAGGTCTTATATCAAAGGATGAAGTAAAAGCTTTATTAGGATAATTAAAGATTGTCGGGTCGATGATTAAAGAGATTCGATATATAGAAAGAAGTGATATTATGTATGATATAGTAGTGGTAGGTGCCGGTACGGCAGGACTCTCCGCTGCAATATACGGAGTGAGAGCGGGCAAGTCGGTACTTGTACTTGAAGGTGCTTCTTACGGAGGACAGATAATCAATACTCCCGAGATAGAAAATTATCCTGCTATCAAGAAGACTTCGGGATTTGAGTTTGCCACAGATCTTTTCAATCAGGCAAAGGATTTGGGCGCCGAAGTAAAATATGAAAAGGTAACAGGAATAAGCCTTGAAGGAAATATAAAAAAGGTAAAAACCGATAAGGGAGAGTATGATGCCAAGGCGGTAATACTTGCAACAGGGGCAAAGAACAGACCGCTGGGACTTCCTAATGAGAAAAAGCTTGTAGGTTCAGGTGTTTCTTACTGTGCCACCTGTGACGGAATGTTTTACAGAGGCAAGGTGGTAGCTGTAAACGGAGGCGGTAATACCGCAATAGAAGACGCGACATTCCTTGCAAATGTGGCAAGCAAAGTATATGTAATACACCGCAGAGACGAGTTTCGAGCCGAGGAAGCCGTAGTAGCGGCATTAAAGAAAAAGGATAATGTAGAGTTTGTTCTCAATTCAAATATTATAGAGATCAAGGAAGAGTCTTTTGCGGTAAGCGGTGTGGTAGTGGAAGATAAGAATACACATGAAAAAAGGGAGATTGCTATAGACGGTCTGTTTGTAGCAATAGGTCAGGTACCTGACAATACCGCTTTTGCACAGGTTGTAGAGCTTGATAAGGCAGGCTATATAGTAGCCGGAGAAGATTGTAAGACAATGACTGAAGGTATATTTGCGGCAGGAGACGGCAGAACCAAGGAAGTGCGTCAGCTGGTAACGGCGGCAGGAGACGGTGCTGTAGCGGGAATTGCGGCGGCAAAGTACTGTGAGGCATTTTAATTATAAATATAGAGGAAAGAGGAAATAAAATGAGCATATATGATTTTAAAGTAAAGAACAATGAAGGTAAGGAAGTAAGCCTTAGCGATTACAAGAATAAGGTTGTTTTGATAATAAATTCAGCAACAGAGTGCGGATTTACACCACAGTATGAGCAGTTACAGAAGTTATATGAGGATTATAAGGACAAGGATTTTGTTATACTTGATTTCCCATGTAACCAGTTCGGACATCAGGCACCGGGAAGTGATGAAGAGATTGCAAAGTTCTGCAGCTCAAGATTCGGTGTAACTTTCCCGCTTTTCTCAAAGATTGAGGTAAACGGTGACGGTGCAAGCGAGGTATTTAAGTACCTTAAGAGCGAAAAGGGATTTGCAGGTTGGGGAGCCGACAACGATATGTCAAAGCTTCTTACAAAGATGCTTAGTGAGGCTGATCCTGATTACGCAAGCAAGCCTGACATCAAGTGGAACTTTACAAAATTCCTTATAGATAAGAACGGAAATGTTATAAGAAGATTTGAGCCTACTGAAGGCGTTGCGGTAGTTGAAGAGGCTGTTAAAGAGTTAGTTTAATTTTAATGACGAAGACATAAGGAGCGTTTATGAAAATAAAGGCTCCTTAAAGTCTTTTAAAAGGAAAGAGGGAATGTAAAAAATGGCAGGTAAGTATGACTCATTAAAACTTGAAAATCAACTTTGTTTTCCGCTATATGCTTGCTCAAAGGAAATCGTAAGGAGATATAAAACATACTTAGATAAATTGGATTTGACATATACACAGTACATTGTAATGATGGTCATGTGGGAAGAAAAAGAACTCAATGTTAAGGAACTCGGTGACAAGCTTTTCCTTGATTCAGGTACTTTGACTCCGGTATTAAAAAAGCTTGAAGCCAAAGGCTATGTAACAAGAGAGCGTTCAAAGATAGATGAGAGAACTCTGATAGTAACTTTGACAGAGAGCGGAAAAGAGCTTAGAGAAATGGCTGTTGATATTCCGGTCGGAATGAGAGGCTGCCTTAAATTAAGTGATGAAGAGATGGTACAGCTTCGAACAATGCTCAATAAGATTTTAAGCGATATGGGAGATGTGGAATAAATTCAACAAAACTCTCGAAACTATGGAGCGATTACAATGAGTGCGGAAAGAGAATTTTGTGATATATATGATGTGAATAAAAAACCTACAGGAAAAACTGTAGACAGAGCCGCCATAGCTCTTAATGATGACGAGTACTTTTTGATAGTGTCTGCGGTTTTGGTAAGTGCAGATAAAAAGATACTTATAACAAAGCGTGCTATGCAAAAGCTGTGGTCGCCGGGTATTTGGGAGATACCGGGCGGCGGAGTAAAATCAGGAGAGTCTTCCTTAGAAGCTATATACAGAGAAATCTTGGAAGAGACCAATATAAATCTTTTTGGCAGAGACTATAAAATCCTTCAAACTCAAAAGAGAAGAACCGTTGAGGGCAATAAATATTTTGCAGATATCTACTGCTTTGAGATTTCACAAGATGATATAGAAAATATAAAAGGACAGGAAGGAGAAGTGTCCGACTACAGACTTGCAAGTATAGAGGATATAAAGGAAACGGCAAAATATAATAAATTTCTTCGCTATGAAGACTTAAAAGATTTTTTGTACAAATGCATAAGTTAAGATATATGAAGAGCCATGAGGGAAACCTTGTGGCTTTTGTTGTGGAGAGGTTGAAATATATATTGAGGCTTGTAATCAGGAATTTGTTTTATTTAGGGGGTACGTTATTATATCACAAAATATATATGTATGTACCATCTAAATTTACCATAAAAAAAGATTACTTTTTTCATGAAAATAATGTAAAATGTAATTAACAGCTAAGTTTTTGAAAATAAAGTATATGGCATACTTTGAAACTTAAGCATAACTGATTTTCATAAGAAAGGAGACCGTATGAAAAAAGGTTTATTTCTTGGAGCAGCGTTGACGATAGGTACATTGGCAATGACAATACCTACATTTGCGGCAAACGGCAGTTGGAAAGAGGATAGTAAGGGATATAAGTATCAGTTTTCCGACGGTACTTTTGCACATTCGTCATGGTTAAGTCTTGATAATAAGTGGTATCATATTGACAGTCAGGGATATATGCAAAAAGGCTGGCTAAAGGACGGTGATGATTGGTACTATCTGGATACCGATAACGGTCAGATGCAGGAAGGTTGGTCAAAGATCAATGATAAATGGTATTATTTTGACCCTATATATGGCGGCAGAATGGCTGTAAACAGATATGTTGATTTAATGAATGAAGAGCATAAAGACTATTATGTGGACTCAAACGGCGTATATAATCCTGAAGGAAAGTCCGGTGCAAAGGTGGACGCAAGAAAGATATCTACACAGGCTTTTGAGAAAAAGGCTATCGAGCTTATAAACAATGAGAGAGCAAAGTATGGTGTTCCGTCCTTATTTGATGACAGTATGTTTGCAGACAGCGTGCATGTAAGAGCTAAGGAGCTGGCGCAGAGTTATTCACATACAAGACCTGACGGAGACAGTTACCTGTATGCACTGCCGCCGGGACTTGGATATTATGGTGAAGTTATAGCGGTGGGTCAGAGCACACCTGAAGAGGCGGTGAAATACTGGATGGATTCGGAAGTGAACAGAGCTCAAATACTTGGCAAAGATTATGATTCATTCGGTGTCGGATGCTACATAAAAGACGGTACTATATACTGGGTAGCGGACTTCGGTACCAGAATGTAAACAGTGATTCCTTACCTATACCCTATGCCCGGGTATAGGTTTTTAATTTTTATATACTTTACTTTTTTAATCAAAATTTTAAAAATAAATTACTATAAACCTATAGACAAAAAGGGTTTATAGTGCTATTATGTATTGCGTAAAACAAAAACGGATACGGACAGTATCTTGGAGAATGATTATGGATTTTGGATTTATAAAGCAGGTATTGCCTTTGTATGTACATGCAGCCATACTGACACTTAAGATCGGTATACTCGGAATAATACTTGCAATAGCGGTGGGGCTTTTATGCACACTGATTTTACATAAGAAAATACCGGTGCTTAGGCAATTGGTAAGCATATATATAGAACTTAGCAGAAATACCCCCTTACTTATACAGCTGTTTTTTATATATTACGGTTTACCGAAGCTGGGTATAAAGATAGATGCCTTTATCTGTGGAGTAATCGGACTGGCTTTCCTTGGAGGAAGCTATATGTGCGAGGCTTTCAGAAGCGGAATAGAAACTATAGATAAGATACAGGAGGAGAGTGCACTTAGTCTCGGACTCAGTCACAATCAGGTGCTTTTCTATATACTTCTTCCACAGGCAATTTCAATAAGTACACCCGCATTTGTAGCAAACATCATATTCTTATTGAAAGAGACATCAGTATTCTCGGCTATAAGCTTGATGGACTTGATGTTCACGGCAAAGGATTTGATTGGAATTTATTACAAGACAGTAGAGAGCCTGGCACTTTTGGTATTTTTCTATCTGATTATATTACTGCCGGTTTCCATACTGGGATCCTATGTAGAAAGGAAGGTGCGTTATGCCGGATTTGGGTCTTAATGTCATATTCAAAGGCAAAAACGCCATAAGACTTTTGGGAGGAATGGGAGTAGCCCTAAGGATAAGCTTGATAGCGGTGATTATCAGCATCCCTTTAGGCATACTGTTAGGAATACTTATGACATTTAAAAATCCTATACTGAAGGCGGTGCTTAGAGTATATCTTGAGTTTATAAGAATAATGCCGCAACTTGTACTTTTGTTTATAGTATTTTTCGGAAGTACAAGAGTGATCGGAGTGGATATATCGGGAGATTTGGCAGCTGTTATAGTATTCAGTCTCTGGGGAATTGCGGAGATGGGAGACTTGGTCAGAGGAGCGATTATCAGTATTCCTAAGCATCAGTACGAAAGCGGTGAGGCGTTGGGACTTAGTAAGAGACAGATATTTGTATACATTATAATACCTCAGACAATAAAGAGACTTGTTCCGCTTTCAATAAACTTGATTACCAGAATGATAAAGACCACATCACTTGTACTTATGATCGGTGTGGTAGAGGTAATAAAGGTGGCACAGCAGATAATAGAGGCAAACAGAACAGCAAGTCCGAATGCGGCTTTCGGAGTGTATCTGGCGGTATTTTTGATGTACTTTATCGCATGTACTCCTATAAGTATGCTTGCAAGATATTTGGAAAAACGAAGATAAAGTGATGGAAGGAGAGATTATGCCGGCATTATTGGAAATAAAAAATGTTGTAAAAAACTATGACGGCAAGACACCTGTACTGGACGGTGTAAGCCTTGAACTGAATAGAGGCGAAGTAATAGTTTTGATTGGACCGAGCGGTTGCGGCAAGTCCACATTGCTTAGATGTATCAACGGTCTTGAGGCTATACAGGGCGGAGAGATTTGTCTTGAAGGCAAGGCTATAGACTACAATAAAAAGGATTTGACAGGACTTAGACAAAAGATAGGTATGGTTTTCCAAAGCTATGAGCTTTTTCCACATATGACAATACTTGACAATATCATTTTGGCTCCTACAAAGGTTGCCGGAGTGAATAAGGAGAGTGCAAAGAAAGAAGCTATGGAGCTTTTAAATAAGGTAGGACTTGCACATAAGGCAAAGACTTATCCGAGAGAACTTTCAGGCGGTCAAAAGCAAAGAGTGGCAATAGTAAGAGCGCTTGCAATGCACCCTGAGATTTTGCTGTTTGACGAAGTTACGGCGGCCCTTGACCCTGAGATGGTCAGAGAAGTACTTGATGTGATGCTTGACCTTGCAAAGCAGGGTTCCACTATGATTATCGTTACTCATGAGATGCAATTTGCCGAGGCGGTTGCGGACAGAGTATATTTCCTCGATAAGGGAAATATAGTGGAGACTGGAAGGCCGAAGAGCTTTTTTAGTGCTCCTAAGACGGAGAGAGCAAGACAGTTTTTGAATATATTTGAATTTGAGTCTGTAAAGGACGAAAAGGAAGAATATAACATATAATAAAAATTCGGGTATTACCCATAACATATATATAAGAAAGATTTATCGGAGGATTAAATATGAAGAAAATTAAGTTGATAGGTTTATTAGGTGTTTTGGCTGCAGGTGTGTTGGCACTCAGCGCATGCGGTTCATCAGCAAAGACTGCAGATGCCGGCGGAAAAGGCAGCAAAAACAACTTCAGAACACTTGATGAGATAAAGAAGTCGGGTACTATAAATATAGGTGTGTTCTCAGACAAGAATCCGTTCGGATATGTAGATGAGAACGGTGAGTATCAGGGATATGATATTTACTTCGGAAACAGACTCGGTAAGGACCTCGGCGTAAAGATAAACTATGTCAGCACAGAGGCTGCAAACAGAGTTGAATACCTTGAGACAGGAAAAGTTGACCTTATACTTGCAAACTTTACAGTTACACCTGAGAGAGCGGAGGCTGTGGATTTTGCACTTCCATATATGAATGTAGGTCTTGGAGTTATCTCACCTGAGAACAATAAGATAGACAGCCTTGACAACTGGAATCCTAATGACGAGATGATTATTATATCAGGAACAACGGCGGAGCCTTACATGATCAAGAATTACCCTAATATCAAGCTTCAAAAGTATGATACATATGCAAATGCCAAGAATGCACTTTTAAACGGAAGCGGTAAGGCATGGGTAAACGACAATACCGAGGTACTTGCATTTGCAAAGAGCAATCCGGGATATGTTGTAGGTATTGATGACCTTGGAGTAAAGGACACCATTGCACCTGCAGTAACAAAGGGCAATACAACATTGCTTGACTGGGTAAACACTGAGATTGAGACTCTCGGAAAAGAAAACTTCTTCCACGAAGACTATGAAGCAACACTTACAGATACATATGGTGCGCAGTATGCGGATACTCTTGTAATAGAGGGTGGAAAGACAAACTAAATAAAATTTCGGCGGTGGCATATGACAGTTAATGAAGTAATGGAAAAGATGATTGTAGCAAGTAACGGCAGTTTTCATGATATAAACCACTTTTTGAAGGTCTGGGCTTACGCAAGGAATATAGGTATGGGTGAGAAGTTGGATGATGAGACTCAAAGGACATTGGAGATGGCCGCTATAGTTCATGATATCTCATGTCCGTCACTTAGAGCAAAGTATGGAAATGCAGACGGCAAAAAGCAGGAGGAAGTGTCATCTCCTATGATAAAGGAGTTTTTTGCAGACACGGATGTAGAGAAAAGTGTAGCAGACAGAATAGATTATATGATAGCACATCACCATACCTACACCGATGTGGACGGTATTGATTTGCAGATACTGCTTGAAGCGGATTTTTTGGTGAATGCACAGGAGATGGGTATAAAAAAGAACGCAATAGAAGAGATGATGAAGAATGTATTTAAGACAGAGACGGGTATCAGATACCTGAAAGAGTTATTCTTAATATAAAAAGAACCCCAAGGGGTTCTTTTTATGCTCAGTTTTGTGCCGGAGGGAGCAGCACTACAAGCATCTGTGCAGTCTCCGTTCCGATATTGGTCACGCTCTTTTTGCTTCCCGGTGCGATATGTACACTGTCACCTTCTTCAAGTACGGTCTCACTGCCGTCATCACCTTTAAAGAGCATCTTGCCTTTGATGATGTAGTAGATAGATTCGAGAGGATTTGCGCCGTACTCTGTGCCGCCGCCTGCAGGAAGGAAATGTGAAAGTCCGCATACAAGCTTTCCGCCGTCTATATCGGCAGGGTCGTGAAGTCTTGTAAGCTTGCACTCCTTATGTCCCGGAGCCTCATATGCATAGTAACCATCTTTTTTTGTAATCTTAAAACCGGCCATTTTTTATCTCCTAATAAATTTATTTTAGTCTGAAACGAACTGAGACTAATTTGTTGTCTTAAATATAGCACTGTGAAAAAATATTAGGAAATACATTTTATTACTTATTGTTATGCATTTTTTATATAACAATCCGGTTACATCTTAGGATAAGCGGTCACAATCAATTTGCCGTTTACATATTCTCCCAAGAACACATCATTTATACTCTCTATGTCGCGCTCTTTCAGCTTTGATTTAACCCAATCTTTGTCATGTCCTATAATTTCAAGAACATCTTCATTGAGTCTGCCGTTTGATATAAGAGGAAACTTCGGAGCGGCGGATTTCATATCTATGATGGTAAGTTTGCCGTTGGTCTCCATAATGGCGGATTTTACATCCTCGGTTGAATCAAGCCCCTCCGTTCTGATAGTCAACATAAGCTGTTCGGCCGATATTCCGACCTTTGCACAGTTGGCAACATTTACCTTGCCGTTTTTAACCAATGTGGTGGGAGTGCCTACGACAAGCGACTTTACAAAGTCGATATTTACCATAAGCTTAACTATGATAACAACCAGTGACCATACAAGTATGAATATCAAAAAAGTCAAGATGGATATGGAAGTGTTATATATAACACCTCCTATGATACCGCCGAGTACATAGTTTTGGATCTGGTTTAAAGGAGTATTTACAGAAAACTCATATTTTCAGAGAATATGTATCTGTAAAATCATTATTAAAGTACCTAAGATGAATTTAATTCCGACCAATAAATATATATTCATACTATTTCTCCCCGTCTACATATACATTGTGGTTGATTATATGTGTACGCTCCAATGTGTATGAGTTGTTGTCGGCATTCAAATGAACCGTATAGTCTTCGTCATTGTATCTTACTATTATTCCGTCCTTTAATGTAGTGGAGTTTACCAAAACATTGTAAGGTGAAACATTGTAGTCTGTGGCTACACTTTCAATAAATTTTAGAAGTACATGAGACTGTGAAAAATCGCGGTTGTTCTGTGTGTAATGTTCCACCTGAATGCCTAAAAGTATAAAGGTCAAAACCACGATACCTATTGAGATATCTCTAAGTCTTGTTTTCATTCTGTCTTTCATAAACTTAAAGCTTGTAATTATAACTATAGCCAAAAGTACGATAATAATTGCGGAACGTACAATAAGGCCTGTTGACTGGGTTCTGGTTATGTAGTCCAGTGTGTAAAAATTCATAATAATATTTCCTTTCTGAATATAAAACTTTAAGGCCTTAACCTCAAAGCAAAGTTACTTGATTTTCGGATATGCCGTGATATATAGCTCACCGTTTACATATTCACCGAGAAAGACATCCTGTATGCTCTCTACGCCCTGTTCCTTTATATAGGCAAGCAGCCACTCTTCGTTATGCCCTATAAGTTCCAAGATATCCTGATTTAACTTACCGTTTGAAATAATAGGGAACTTAGGTGTGGCGGACTGCATATCTATAATGGTCAGTTTACCGTTGGTTTCCATAATGGCTGACTTTACTTCCTTGGTGGAGGTAAGTCCTTCCATTCTTATGTGCAGCATAAGCTGTTCGGCGGAGAGTCCGACTTTGGCACAGTTGGCAACATTCACGACTCCGTTTCTAATAAGTACAACAGGATTTCCTACGACCAAAGATTTTATAAATTTCAGGTTGACCATCAGTTTTACGATGATGACTACAAGCGACCAAACAAGTATAAATATCAGAAAAGTTAAAATAGATATGGAAGTATTATAAATAACACCACCGATAATACCGCCGAGAACATAGTTTTGTATCTGGTTCAAAGGGGTATTTATAGAGAATTCATATTTACCGAGTATATGTATCTGCAATATCATTACAAGGATGCCAAGGAAAAACTTGATTCCGACCAACAAATATATATTCATAAATCACCTCAATAAGTTTATAATTTCTAAATACTGTCTGTCATTTGATAAGTATTTTTGAAAAGTGAAACTTAGTATCTTATAACACTTTGTAAATCATATTACAAGTATAAATTCTGTATATATGAAGCTGATATCAATCAGAATGGATTTGTTTAAGATAGAGCTTTTATATTGTATTTATCTGTATTTTGTGTACAAGGTATAATGGTTTCAAATAAGGTAAAAACAATATTGAAAGATACTTTGTTAAGGTTTTTATGGTCAAAAATTATAAGGAAATTGCTTTTCTATCCTGCCTTGAAAATATTTAATAAATTTTTGTTGTATTGACATAGAAAGTTTTACCACAGTATATTGTAAATTGCTCATTGACCAACCACTACATATTGTGTATACTAGGAAAACGTAAGGCAAGAAATAAAAGCTTGATATTTAAATCAACTGCGAGACTGTCGCAGATAACATATATAAATATACTATTTTTTAGGAAGGATTCAGATATGAGAATCATAAAAAGAAGCGGTGCTGAAGTAGATTTTGATATTTCAAAAATTATAGCGGCTATTTACAAAGCAAATGCTGTAGTGGGCGAAGATGACAAGTTGAAGAAATCACAGGTAGACCGTATTGCCAATACTGTGGAGAACCAGTGCATGAGCATGAACCGTGCTATGAGCGTGGAAGAGATACAGGATATGGTAGAGGACGGCATCATGAGAGAGAATGCTTATGAGGTTGCCAGAAGGTATATTACATATAGATATGTTCAGAGCATTAAGAGAAAGAACAATACAACAGACGATAAGATTTTATCACTTATTGAATGTGACAATGAGGAAGTAAAGCAGGAGAATTCCAACAAAAATCCTACAGTTGCATCAGTGCAAAGAGATTATATGGCAGGAGAGGTTTCAAAGGACCTTACAGAGAGATTATTGCTTGACAGTGAAGTGGTTGAAGCTCATAAGGCCGGAATACTTCACTTCCACGATGCAGATTACTTTGCACAGCATATGCACAACTGTGACCTTGTAAATCTTGAAGATATGCTTCAAAACGGTACTGTTATATCAGGTACATTTATTGAGAAACCGCACAGCTTCTCGACAGCCTGCAATATAGCTACACAGATTATTGCACAGGTGGCATCAAGCCAGTACGGCGGACAGAGTATTTCACTTACTCACCTTGCACCTTTTGTAGATGTGAGCAGAAAGAAAATCCGTGATGAAGTTGAAGCCGAGATGTACGGACTTAATGTATCAAATGAGAGAAAAGAAGAGATTGTAGAGAACAGACTTCGCAAGGAAATCACAAAGGGTGTACAGACTATACAGTATCAGGTGGTTACACTTATGACTACCAACGGTCAGGCTCCTTTCATTACAGTATTTATGTACTTGAATGAGGCTAAGAATGAGCAGGAAAAAGAAGACCTTGCACTTGTTATAGAAGAGATGATAAGACAGAGATATCAGGGTGTAAAAAATGAGAGCGGTGTATGGGTAACACCTGCGTTCCCTAAGCTTATATATGTACTTGAGGAGGACAATGTTCGTCCGGGAAGCAGATATTATCATCTTACAAAACTTGCCGCAAAATGTACCGCAAAGAGACTTGTACCTGACTATGTTTCAGAGAAGAAGATGTTTGAGTACAAGGTTGATAAAAACGGCAACGGAAACTGCTATACACCTATGGGATGCAGAAGCTTTTTGACACCATATGTAGATGAGAACGGCAAGCCGAAATACTACGGAAGATTCAATCAGGGTGTTGTTACAATCAACCTTGTAGATGTGGCACTTTCATCAGGCGGAGATACTACCAAGTTCTGGAATATCTTTGACGAGAGACTTGAGCTTTGCCACAGAGCGCTCAGAGCAAGACATGAGAGATTAAAGGGTACACCTTCAGATGTGGCACCGATACTTTGGCAGTACGGAGCACTTGGAAGATTAAAAAAGGGTGAGACTATAGACAAGCTCTTATACGGCGGATACTCTACAATAAGTCTCGGATATGCCGGACTTTATGAGTGTGTAAAGTATATGACAGGAAAGAGCCATACTGATGATGCGGCAAAGCCTTTTGCACTCAGCGTTATGCAAAGGATGAACGACAAGTGTAACGAGTGGAAGAAGGCTGAGAATATCGACTATTCTCCATACGGTACACCGCTTGAGTCTACAACTTATAAGTTTGCCAAGGCGCTTCAAAAGAGATTCGGTATAATAGAAGGTATCACAGATAAGAACTATATTACAAACAGCTACCATGTTCATGTGGCTGAGGATATAGATGCGTTTACAAAGCTTAAGTTTGAAAGTGAATTCCAGAAGCTTTCACCTGGCGGAGCTATCAGTTATGTTGAGGTACCGAATATGCAGGACAACCTTGAGGCTGTAATGAGTCTGCTTGGATTTATCTATGACAATATCATGTACGCGGAGCTTAATACAAAGTCCGATTACTGTCAGGAATGCGGATATGACGGTGAGATTAAGATCGTTAAAGATGCGGGTAAGCTTGTATGGAAATGCCCGAAATGCGGAAATACCGATCAAAGTAAGCTCAATGTAGCAAGAAGAACCTGCGGATATATAGGAACACAGTTCTGGAATCAGGGTAGAACTCAGGAGATAGCGGACAGAGTACTGCATCTGTAATAAAATCAAAAAAGCTGTTGCACTTAAGGTGCGGCAGCCTTTTATTTTGTAGGGGCCAAGTTTTTATTTTTTCGGCCCTTTATGAATACAATTTATTCAGATTTTACCTTGCAGAAGTTTTTCTTGCCTCTCTTAACAAGAAGTCCCTCACATGCAAAATCATCTTTTGTAAATGTCTTCTTTACGTCTTTTATCACTTCGCCTTCTACAGATACGCCGCCCTGTTCGATATTTCTTCTGGCTTCGGATCTGGTCTTTGAAAGTCCGCTTACTACAAGTACACCTGAAAGGTCGATAGTGCCGTCTCTGTAATCCTCATCCTGCAAAACATAAGTAGGAACGTTGCTCATATCTCCGCCGCCTACAAAAAGAGACTTGCTTGCGGCATTTGCTTTTTCGGCCTCTTCCTTGCCGTGTACAAGCTCTGTAAGATGCATTGCAAGAATTTCCTTAGCCTCATTAAGCTTTGCGCCTTCCCAGCTTGACATTTCCTCTATCTGCTCAAGCGGAAGGAATGTAAGCATTCTAAGGCAGGTAAGTACATCTGCATCAGGAAGATTTCTCCAGTACTGGTAAAAGTCAAACGGAGATGTCTTATTCGGGTCAAGCCAAACGGCACCGCCTACAGTCTTACCCATTTTCTTACCCTCTGAGTTCAGTAAAAGTGTGATAGTCATGGCATGAGCATCTTTACCAAGTTTTCTTCTGATAAGCTCGGTACCGCCGAGCATATTTGACCACTGGTCGTCACCGCCGAACTGCATATTGCAGCCATAGTCAAGGAAAAGTCTGTAGAAGTCATAGCTTTGAAGTATCATATAGTTAAACTCAAGGAATGAAAGACCGTTTGCCATACGATTTTCATAGCACTTTGCTCTAAGCATATTATTGACCGAAAAATGAGGTCCGATATCACGGATAAAGTCCATGTAGTTGAGATCTCTGAGCCAATCGGCATTATTTACCATTCTGGCTTTGTTTTCGCCGAATTCTATAAATCTGCTCATCTGCCTTTTGAAGCATTCACAGTTGTGGTCTATATCTTCTATAGTAAGTACCTTTCTAAGGTCGGTTCTTCCTGAAGGGTCACCGATCATACCTGTACCGCCGCCGACCAAAGCTATAGGCTTGTTACCTGCCATCTGAAGTCTCTTCATCAGGCAAAGCGCCATAAAGTGGCCTACATGAAGGCTGTCTGCTGTAGGGTCAAATCCTATATAGAAAGTAGCCTCACCGTTATTTATCATTTTGCTTATTTCTTCTTCATTTGTGACCTGAGCGATAAGCCCTCTGGCCTTAAGTTCTTCATAACAATTCATATTATCCATCCTTGGTATATATTTTAATCTAATAAATTGCATAAAAGTATAACAAAGTAATGAGAAAGGGTCAAGCTTATACTTTGCAAGTTTAAAGTTCAACGCTTTAAAGTAATAAAGACTTGATAATTTCTTCTTATTACTATATACTGTTTAGATGTTGCAGCCATGTCACTAACTTTGGTATGGCTTAAACTTACAGATATTCTACCGTGCTTGGTAGAGTGTATCAAGCATCGGTTAAAAATACCTATTTAATAGAAAGAGGAAGTTATGGGAATAAAATATATCAGCAATCTGCCAAGTCCTGAGGAAATAATAGCAAAATATCCTTTAAGAGAGGATTTGAAGGAAAAAAAGAAAGATTTTGACAAGGCTATTGCAGATGTTTTCACAGGAAAGAGTGACAAGTTCCTGGCGGTTATAGGACCTTGCTCTGCAGATAATGAAGATTCGGTACTTGACTATGTTACAAGACTGGCAAAGGTAGCGGATGAGATAAAGGATAAGATAATAGTTATACCGAGAGTGTATACAAATAAGCCGAGAACAAACGGTGACGGATATAAGGGACTTTTGCACCAGCCGGATCCTGAGAAAAAGCCTAATGTACACGAGGGACTTGTGGCTATAAGAAAGATGCACCTTAGAGTAGTGGAAGAGACAGGAATGTTTACAGCGGATGAGATGCTTTATCCCGATAACCTCGGATACCTTGACGATGTATTAAGCTACATTGCCGTAGGTGCAAGATCTGTGGAGAATCAGCAGCACAGACTTACATCTTCAGGTGCGGAGGTTCCTGTAGGTATGAAGAATCCTACAAGCGGTGATATGTCGGTAATGCTCAATGCAATATATGCGGCACAGCAGTCACATGAGTTTATCTACAGAAACTATGAGATAAAGACTGACGGCAATCCGCTTGCTCACGCGATACTTAGAGGTGCAGTAAACAAGCACGGACAGTGCCTTCCGAACTATCACTATGAGGATTTGAAACTGTTACATGATTTGTACTTGGAGAGAGATATTGTAAATCCGGCGGTTATAGTGGATGCAAATCACTCAAACTCAAATAAGAAGTACAAAGAGCAGGTTCGTATTGTAAAAGAAGTGTTACACTCAATGAGATATTCGGATGAGATCGGAAACTTTGTAAAGGGTGTAATGATTGAAAGCTATATTGAAGAAGGAAATCAAAAGATAGAAGAGCATATATACGGAAAGTCCATCACAGACCCTTGCCTTAGCTTTGAGGACTCAAAGAAGCTTCTTCTGGATATGGCAGAGATTTTATAATGAATTACGCAAATATAAAATACGATGATATAGCCAACGGTCCGGGAGTGAGAACATCGCTCTTTGTATCAGGCTGTACACATGCCTGCAAAGGTTGCTTTAACGAGGTGGCATGGGATTTTAAATACGGTGAAGAATTCAGTGATGAAACTATCGAGCAGATAATGGCTTCAATAGAGCCTGATTATATATCGGGAATGACCATATTGGGCGGCGAACCTATGGAAAAGGTCAATCAAAGAGGTATTTTGCCGTTGATAAGAGAGTTTAAAAAGAGATTTCCGAATAAGAGCCTTTGGATATACTCGGGTTATACATTCGATGTGGATTTGATACCGGGAGGTAGAGCATATTGTGAGGCAACTCCCGAGATTTTAAACGCTACCGATGTGATAGTTGACGGAAAGTTTGTGGAGGAACTTCATGATATCACGCTCAGATTCAGAGGAAGCTCCAATCAAAGACTTATAGATGTGAAACAGAGCATGAAAGACAACAAAGTGGTACTTTGGGAGGGAGACGCCTCATTTGCCTCCCACAGTATGTAAGCATATGGAAGAAGACCTTATTATAAAAGATAAAAACACCTCTTATACAGGTGGAAATCAAGCATGGTTTTTGCCTCTCAGGTATAAGGATATATCGGAGTACGGCTGCGGTATAGTGGCAGTATGCAATTTTTTGCTTTGCTTTTTCAGAACGGAATATAAAAGCGAATCTGAGATAAGCAAGGATACATTTATCTCATTTGTACTGAGTATGTATAGGAAATATTTTTGTATACTGAATAATATCTTTATAAAAGGTCTGACGGGCTTTGCACTGGCGAAAGGTATAAACAGGTATTTTGTAGACAACCATATAAAGATGAAAGCAAGATGGGGACACAGCCTTAATATACTGCACAAGGTAAAGCTCAGTCTGCAAAACAACAGACCTGTAATACTTGGAATAGGTCCAAGTCTGTTAAAGAAATCCGACGGAGTTGATGCCGTTGATATAGATACCGGCAATACCGTAAAGTTGTACTCACACTATGTGACTATATATGACTGCAAAGATGATGTAGGAGATGTATTTTTCTATATTTCATCGTGGGGAAGAAGATATAAGGTTTCTTACAGAGATTTTTGCAGATACCAAAGAAGTACTCTGTTCGGATTTTTGCTTTCAAATATATTGGAGATATAGCCATATTTTAGGATACTGTAGAAGAATTTATTTTTCTGTAGTATCCTTTTCTTATACAACCTTTAGGACGGTAGGATATGAAAAGTAAATTTTTTAATCAATCTATAAAATATAAAATAGGTATTTTCATAGTTGCTGTAATATCGGCACTTATTGTGGATATATGCTTTGACTTTTTTGTGGTTGAATATACATCTTCAGGTTTCGGAGAGATACTTAGAGAGATCTCTGTTTGCTATGAGCTTCAGGATGCTTTGACCAACGAAAAAGCGCAGTTTGCTTACTATGTAAAGAACAGAGACAAAAAAGAAGAGCTTTTAAAGAGCTTTGAGAGAACGGATGAGATAGTGGATAAGCTTCCGCTTGACCTAAGATATATGGATACCGAGAGATATGCAAGAGTTTGGAGTATAAAAAACAGCTACCCGGTGTATGCCGATAAAAGGCAGGAGATTATAGACTCCGACTATGATGCAAATGATTTTATAGAAAAGGTCTATGATATATATGAGATGCAGGACTATCTGATAGGATACGGCGAAAGGTTGATGGATATTACATTGAGTGAGAACAATGAAATCTATCAAAAGCAGGAAAAATTCTTTAAAAGACTGCCGTTTATAATAGGTATTGTCCTGCTTCCCATCATAGTGTGGATAATATATATGGCAATCAGATTGCAGGCGTTGATACTCTCGCCTATAAACAAAATGGTGGAAGTATCGAAGAATATAGCAAAGAACAGGTTTTGTGACAAGGATATTGATGTTAAAAATAAGGATGAAATGGGAGATTTGGTCAATGCTTTCAATAAGATGAAGCATGCCACGGCAGGATATATCACAAGTCTTGAGGAAAGATACGAGCTTTCAGAGCTTCTCCATAAGGAAGCCATGGAAAAGATGAAGATGGAAAAGAGATTGAATGAAGCAAGGTTTGATTTATTAAAAAGTCAGATAAATCCGCATTTTTTATTCAATACACTGAATATAATAGCGGCGTCGGCAAACCTTGAAGATGCCAAGGATACCGAGGATATGATAAGAGCCTTAGGAAATATATTTCGTTACAGCTTAAAGACCGATGAAAAACAGGTGAGTCTTGAGAGGGAACTCAGTATAGTAAAGGACTATATGTATATACAAAAGATGCGTTTCGGTGACAGAGTATCATATGAGATAGTTTCAAGGGTGGAGGATGATAAGGTTTATATTCCTTCGTTTTCTTTGCAACCTATAGTTGAGAATGCTATAGTACACGGTATTTCAAAGAAGGAAGAAGGCGGCAAGGTTGTAATAAGAGTGTGGGAAAAGGATGAAATGCTGCATATAATAGTTGCAGATACGGGAGTAGGTATGAGCGGCGAGAGGCTGTCTGAACTTCGAGATTTTATGAAAAAAAGATCCACTGCCAAGATAGGTATAGGATTTGGAAACATATACAAGCGTATCAAAAATATTTACAAGACCGGAGATTTGAGGATTTATTCTAAAGAAGGCAAGATGACTGTAGTTTATTTTTTGATACCTCAGGTGTAAATATTTGATCGTGGAGGGGATATGAATTTATTGATAGCGGATGATGAAAATTTGGAACTTAAAGTCCTTGAAAAGACTGTAAAAAAACATTTTGTAGATGAACTTGAGATTTTTACTGCCGGTAACGGCAGGAAGGCATCACAGATATGTGACGAAGTGAAACCTGATATAGCGCTTTTAGATATTGAAATGCCGGGAATGAACGGTATTGAACTTGCAAAATATATAAAAGAAAAAAATAAGGAGTGTATTATCATATTTATAACGGCATATGACAGGTTTGACTACGCAATTGAAGCAATGCATATCAAGGCGTTTGACTACCTCTTAAAGCCATGGAAGGAGGAAAAACTCTGTGAACTTATAAATACTGCAATAGAAAATGTAAGAAGTATGCAAAAAACGGACAGTATTGTACATTCACAAAAGGATGTAATAAAAGATTATATTGACAGGAACTATAAAAAGGATATAAGTGCAAAAGATGTTGCAGGTATACTGGGTTATTCGGATGTATATTTTTCCAAGGTATTTAAGCAACTATTTGATGACAACTTTATCAATTACCTGACTAAGATTAGGATGGACAGAGCAAAGTTACTGCTAAAGGATGTAAGTTTTAACATAAAAGAGGTCGGAAAAAGTGTAGGTTATGCTGATTCAAATTATTTCACAAAGGTGTTTAAAAGGTCTATAGGTATGAGTCCGTCGGAATACAGAAGCAAGCATAACGGTTAGGTTAAAAATTTACTTGTTTTATTAAAATATTACTATTTAAAGAATATTTCCTTAAATATAGAATGGACACATAAGGTTTTGAGGCTATGAGAGTTGGCCTTAGTATTTATTTTCGGAGGAAATATGAAAAAGAAATTTTTAGCAATGGCATTGGCTACATTAACGGTATCGGCACTTGCAGGATGTTCTATGAAGAGTCCTGAGATGACTTCCACAACGGCTGCGGCTGCAGGTGAGAGCACAGATGCAAAGGCTGACGGCAAGGCAGACAGTAAGTCTGACGGAGCTGAGGTAACTTTGGTGTATGCGGAGGTAAACCCGCTTGATACAATCGTAGGACAGAGCGGAACCGCATTCAAAGAAAAGGTTGAAGAGCTTTCAGGAGGAAAGATTCACATCGATATACAGGCAAGCGGTGTGCTCGGTTCGGAAAACGATGTACTTGACGGAATGCTTGGAGGAACAGGTACTGTAGATATGTCAAGAATATCAGCATTTGCTCTTACAAGTTACGGCGCAAAGAAGGCTTCACTTCTTTCAATGCCTTATACTTTCAACTCAAGAGAGCATTTTTGGAAGTTTGTAGACAGTGACCTTTCAAAGGAGTTTTTACAGGAAACATCGGATCTTAACCTCGGTATTAGGAGTCTGTACTACGGAGAAGAGGGATTCAGACATTTCTTCACAAAGAATCCTGTGACAAAGGTGGAAGATCTTAAGGGAATGAAACTTAGAGTGTCAAACGATCCTATTATGAACGGTATGGTTGAGGGCCTCGGAGCATCACCTACAGTAGTTGCATTCAACGAGCTTTACTCTGCACTTCAGACAGGTGTTGTAGACGGTGCGGAGCAGCCTATAACAAACTATAAGTCAAACGCCTTCCCTGAGGTTGCACCTAATATCATACTTGACGGACATACTCTCGGAGCGTTCCAGGTAGTTATCACAGATAAGGCTTGGGATAAGCTTACAAAGGAGCAGCAGGATATCTTGGTTGAAGCCGGAAAGTATGTAGGAGAGGTAAACAGAGATATCGCACAAAAGGCTGAGGACAAGGTATTGGAAGACCTTAAGGCAAATAAGGTAAATGTTGTAGAGGTAGACGACAAAACACCTTGGAGAGAGGCAACAAAGGGAGTTGTAGAAAAATATACCGCAGATCAAAAAGAACTTTATCAGAAGATACTTGATTTGGATAAATAATAAACCGCCTCTTGGGACTTTCCCTTGAGGCTTGTTGACAGAATAGAGGTAGAAATGTCGGATTTTTTTAAGGCTGTGGACAGAATGAAACCTGCATATGATGCGGTATATAAGTTTGTTCTGTTCCTATGTAAAATTTTATTGATCGGAGATATAGCTATCACGACCATGTCGGTTGCGGGAAGGTATATCTCATTTATACCGGATCCTGCCTGGAGTGAGGAGATAGTGCTTACATTCATGGCATATATGGCGGTGCTTTCTGCAGCACTTGCTATAAGAAGAGGCGCACATATCAGAATGACCGCATTTGACACATACTTGCCGAAGAAGGTCGTAAGATTCTTGGATATATTATCAGATGTGGCGGTACTTATACTTGCAATAGTTATGATAGTTGTAGGATGGAGCTACGCAACAAAGATAGGTGCAAAGGGTACATATGTAAGTATGCCGGGACTTTCAAAGTTTTGGCAGTATTTTCCGATACCTTTAGCGGGAGTTGCTATGGTTATATTTGAGCTTGAGGCACTTTATAATCATTTCAAGGCTCTTTGTTTGAACGAAGATGCACAGGAGGTGAAGGCATGAGTACAGGAGTTGCAATAGCCATATTGCTTATCAGCTTTTTTGTAATGATATTTTTACGCTTCCCGATTGCTTACGCGGTGGCACTTTCATCACTGCTTTGCCTTTTGTCCCAAGGCCAGCCTTTATCTACCATATGTCAGCAGATGGTTAAGGGTATATCATCATTTTCACTTATGGCGGTACCTTTCTTTATCACAATGGGTTGCTTGATGGGCAGCGGCGGAATTTCGGAAAAACTTATTGCACTGGCAAATGCCTGTGTAGGCTGGATGCGTGGCGGTATGGCAATGGTAAATATCGTAGCTTCATATTTTTTCGGAGGTATTTCAGGTTCGGCTTCGGCCGATACGGCTTCTCTGGGTTCAATACTTATACCTATGATGGTGGACCAGGGATATGATGCGGATTTTTCAACAGCTGTAACAATCACATCATCATGTGAGGGACTTTTGGTACCGCCGTCACATAACATGGTAATCTATGCGACTACAGCAGGTGGAGTATCTGTAGGAAGCTTATTCCTTGCAGGATATATACCGGGTGCATTGCTTGCGGTATCACTTATGATCGGATCATATATTATATCTGTCAGAAGGAATTACCCTAAGGGTGACAAGTTCTCGATGAAGGTGCTTCTAAAGCAGCTTAGCGTATCATTCTGGGCATTGGCGGCAGTGCTTATAGTAGTAGTAGGTGTAGTAGGCGGTGTGTTCACAGCTACGGAGTCGGCAGCCATTGCGGTTATCTACAGCCTTATTGTCAGTGTATTCATATACAAGGGACTTGACTGGAAGGGCGTATGGAAGACACTTGAAGAGTGCATAAATACATTGTCAATAGTGCTTATACTTATATCGACATCAAGTATATTCGGATATTGCCTTACAACACTTCATGTGCCTGATATGGCTGCAAGCGCAATCACAGGATTTACAAGTAATCCTATAATTTTGGCACTTTTACTTAACCTTATTTTACTTATACTTGGATGTATAATGGATATGGCACCGATTATACTTATTGCCACACCTATACTTCTTCCGATAGCAAATTCTATAGGAATAGGACCGATACAGTTCGGTATAATGGTAGTTTTAAACTGCGGTATCGGACTTCTTACACCTCCTGTAGGCGGAGTACTCTTTATAGGTTCTGCAGTAGCAAAACTTCCGATGGAAAAGGTGGTAAAGGCGACATTACCTTTCTATCTTTGCATGATAATCACACTTTTACTTATAACATTTATACCGATGATAAGCTTGGGACTTCCTGTACTATTCGGTAGCTTATAGAATGAGAAGCTGTTACAAAGATTAAATTCTTTTGTGACGGCTTTTTTTATTGCATTTTAAAAAATTTAAATGTATACACTCCAAAAGACTTGTTTTAAAAGATAAAACATAGTACAATCCAATAGAACACAATCAGATTTTAAAAAAGCTGTATAACTGAGTCAAAAATAATTATTAAATATATTTTGGAGGAAATATGAGCAAAATAGTAGTAGTTGGAGCAAACCACGCCGGTACTTGTGCAATCAATACGATTACAGGTTTTAACGAGGGAGATGAGGTAGTAGTATTTGATCAGAACTCAAATATCAGCTTCTTGGGCTGCGGTATGGCACTTTGGATAGGCGGACAGATATCAAAACCTGACGGACTTTTCTATTCAAACAAAGAAAAGCTTGAGTCACAGGGCGCAAAGGTAAATATGAACAGCAAGGTTGAAAATATCGACTTTGATAAAAAGGTTGTTATTGCGACATTGGAAGACGGTAAAGAGGTGGAAGAAAGCTATGACAAGTTGATACTTGCTACAGGTTCACTTCCTATAGTACCTCCAATACCCGGCAGGGATTTGGAGAATGTTCAGCTTGTGAAGCTTTTCCAAAATGCTGAAGAGGTAATAAAGAAGCTTGAAAACCCTGATATAAAGACAATAGCCGTTGTAGGTGCCGGTTATATCGGAGTGGAGCTTGCAGAGGCGTTTGAAAGACATCATAAGAAAGTAATTTTAGTGGATATAGCAAAGACTTCACTTTCAAGCTACTATGATACCGAGTTCAGTGCAATGATGGATAAGAACCTTAGTGAGCACGGCATAGAGCTTGCTTTCGGTGAGACCGTAAAGGAAATCAAGGGTAACGGCAAAGTAGAAGCAATTGTCACAGATAAGAATGAATATCAGTGTGATATGGTAATACTTGCTATCGGATTCAGACCGAATACCGAACTTGGAAAGGGTCGCCTTGAAACAATGCCAAACGGTGCATATATAGTTGACGCTACTCAGCAGACAAGTATAAAGGATGTATACGCAATAGGTGACTGTGCAACCGTACAGTTCAATGCTACAGGAGAGAAGTCATATATCGCACTTGCAACCAACGCCGTACGTTCAGGCCTTATAGCGGCATACAATGCCTGCGGCAAAAAGCTTGAGACAATAGGTGTTCAGGGGTCAAACGCCATCTCAATCTATGACTTGAAGCTTGTATCCACAGGTCTTAGCGAGCAGAAGGCAAAGCAGATCGGTATGGATGTGCTTTCAACTTCATATGAAGATTTGCAAAAGGCAACATTCATTGAAACAACCAATCCGAAGGTAAAGCTTAAGATAGTATATGATGCAAAGACAAGAGTGATAGTAGGTGCGCAGATGGCATCAACATATGATATGTCAATGGGTATACATATGTTCTCACTTGCAATACAGGAGAAGGTGACTATAGACAAGCTTAAGCTGCTTGATATTTTCTTCCTTCCACATTTCAATCAGCCGTACAACTACATCACAATGGCTGCATTATCTGCAAAATAAAATAAATATAAATTAAAACGGCTGTCGCTATGATTCTATATTAAAGCGACAGCCGTTTGTTATGTATTATTTATTTTTTGCAAGCTTTTTAAACTCGTCGGCTACGAATTGAACCTTTGTACCGATAATAACCTGTACTGAAGTCTTTGAAGGTCTGATAACACCTGCAACACCTGCGGATTTTATCTTCTTTTCATCCACCTTTGTGTAGTCCTTGATTTCAAGGCGAAGTCTTGTGATACAGTTGTCAATAGATGTCAGATTCTCGGGACCGCCTACACCTTCAAGTATGATACCTGCAACAGTGGTATAGTCATCATTTGAAAGCACCGCTTTCTTTTCCTCTTCCTCGTCCTCTTCTCTACCTGGAGTCTTTAAGTTAAACTTGGTGATAACAAAACGGAATATCGAGTAGTATATTACGCCGTAAACAATGCCTATAGGTATTAAGAGTATCGGATTTTGTGCAAACGGAGCTTTAAAGCTGAGTACCCAGTCTACAAGACCTGCACTGAAGTTAAATCCAGCTCTGATAGGAAGTAATGCTACAATCGCAAGTGAAATACCTGTGAGCAGTGCATGAATAACATAGAGTACCGGCGCAAGGAACATAAATGCAAACTCAAGCGGCTCTGTAACACCTGTAAAGAATGAAGACAGAGCGGCAGCAAGTAAAAGACCGTAAGCAGCCTTTTTCTTGGAATCCTTAGCTGTATGATACATAGCAAGTGCGGCACCCGGAAGTCCGAACATCATTACAGGGAAAAATCCCGACATATACATACCTGTCTGTCCGAGTACACCGCCTTCAGCACTTCCCCAGAATTTGCCTATATCATTGATACCTGCCACATCAAACCAGAATACGGAGTTGAGTGCGTGGTGAAGACCGAAAGGAATCAAAAGTCTGTTAAAGAATCCGTAGATTCCGGCACCTAGAGCACCTGTGCTCATAATAGCTTCACCGAAGCTTACCAAAGCACCGTAAACAACAGGCCAAACAAAGAAAAGTATAAGAGATGCAATAAGTGAAAATCCTGCCGTAACAATAGCTACACATCTTTTACCGCTAAAGAATGACAGAGCGTCGGGAAGCTTTGTAGTTTTAAACTTATTGTAGCAAAGAGCACCTATAAGACCGCAGATAATTCCGATAAACTGAGTCTGAGTTTTACTAAAAGCTGCAGGCACGGCATCGGCATCAACACCCGTAAACATTGCTACGGAATCCTTTGATAAAAGAGTTGTAACAACCAGCCATGAAACAAGTCCTGCAAGAGCGGCGGCACCGTCACCGTCATCACTCATACCTACTGCAACGCCTATAGCAAAGAGGATTGCCATGTTGTCAATGATGGAGCTGCCTGCTTTTAACAGGAAAGCCGCAGCTATATTATTGCTTCCCCAGCCTGTAGGGTCAATCCAATAACCGATACCCATCAAAATCGCCGCCACAGGAAGGCAGGCTACAGGAAGCATCAAAGACTTCCCAAGTCGTTGTAAATACTTCATAAATTTCTCCTTATTTTGTGTTCTCTTTGTCGGCCGTTCAAAGAGAAAAGTTTATTATGGTATTACTACCAAGATTTCACTGTCATTTGTCACAGTTATATCGGTGACACTCTCAACGGATTTGTAGTTGTCACTGTTGCAAATAATCATAACTGTGACAGGGTCAAATCCCGCTTCTTTTATTTTATTCAAATCGACTTTTAAAAGAGGATCCTTTGCCTTCACTATATCACCTACCGCTACAAGGGCTTCAAATCCTTCACCTCTCATCTTTACGGTATCAAGTCCGACATGTATAAGTACTTCCTCTCCGGTATCCGCTATTATGCTGACGGCATGCAAGGTATCAAAGATCATACTTACGGTACCGTTTGAAGGAGAGGTGACAAGACCGTCACTTGGTATTATCGCAACTCCCTTTCCAAGCATCTCCGATGAAAACGTCTCATCAGGGACTTCTTTTATAGATATACTTTTTCCGGCCATAGGGCTTAAAAGTGTGTCTTTTTTCTTCTTAAAAAATCCGAACATATTTATTCCTCCGACATAGTTACCCTTTTAATATGAATTGCAAGATAGGTCATTTCCATTCGGGTTATTCCCGATTTGGTCTCATGTTCTATATATTTTGCAATTCTCTTTCCGCATTCAAACTCTCGAGGGTACTTTTCTTTCATCATATCTTCAAATATTGTGTCCTCATCTAAAAGCATCTCATTGTGATACAGCCTTTGAATAAGAAACTTTATATGGGTTACAAATCTTTCATAGTGAATGGAATTTTCATTTAAGTTTACATTCAATTCACTCATCACAATGTCCATTATATCTCGCATAAGATGCGGAAGGCTTAGGGTCTCCTTCATATGTGTGCTGTACTGTGCATTGACAAAGTGAAGTGCAATAAATCCGGCCTCCGAGTCGGGAATCAAAAGTCCCATTCTGTCATGTATAAGTCTTATAGTATAGAGCCCCAGCGCATATTCCTGCGGATAAAATCTCTTAATCTCCCACATCAGAGCGTTTTCGGGAGTCATACCTTCTTTGAATCTCTCAATGGCAAAGTTGATATGGTCGACTAATGTAAGATAGATGTTTTGGCTCAGCTTCAAATTTTCAACATTTATAGCATAGGATATAACATCATCAGTCAGTATCAACCTTTCCATAGGTATATCGGCAATCATATCCTGAAACTTTAAAAGCGTTTCATTTTCCTTTATGCGAAATACCTTTTCAATCTCCGATTGTGATACCGTATCGCCCTTTCGCCTGCCGAAACCTATACCCTTACCCATGGCAATGACTTCTCTGTTCTTATGGTCATGGGTCAAGACAATATTGTTGTTTATAATTTTTTCAATGATCATCGCACCACCATAAACATAAAATAATAAAAAGACCAAATAAACCATATAAATACGGTCATTCGGTCTTGCCTGCGTCTCAGTAACAATCCTAAATATAAAATCTTATGCAGAAATTCTAACATATTTCTTAAGCAATAACAATTGGCAGAATACCAAAAGAAAAAGCGGGAAATTGGGCAAAATAAATAAAAGGGAGGGAAGATTGTTGAAGAGTTAATTATAGTTATGATAGATGGAGGTAAAGTAAATAAAGGAGTATTATAATATATCTTTTAAAGAAATGTAAGTTGTATTATATAAAAGGTATAAATATAAAAATAACGGATGATATAAGTGCAAAACTAATAATAGATATATAAATAAAGATAAATAGTAGAATATAAATCACGGATTAATTGTTAAGATTTTATCTTAAATATAAATATCAGTATAATAAAATACTTTTTAAATACAACTTATAAAGATAAAAAAGATGTATTATATTGCTAACGGGTATTGCTTGTACTAATATAAAAACATAATAATTCGTACAATTTTAGGAGGAAAAATGAAAAAAGCGATTAAAAAGATTGTTGCGTTAGGTATGGTAGCGGCCATGGCATTCCCACTGGCAGCATGTGGAAACGGTGACGGAGGAAATACAAGCAGCAGTGCAGGTGAGGCTGCAAATGCCGGAAAGACTGTTGATAACAAAGATATAAAAATCGGAGTATCAATATGGTCATCAACTGATGTACTCGGATCTCAGTGTAAGAGGATACTTGATGAGGCCGCAGATGCTTTAGGAGTGCAGATACAGTATGTAGATCAGGGACATGTTTCAGAAAAGGTTACATCTTCTGTAGAACAACTTGTTGCGGCGGGATGTCAGGGAATCATAATATGCAATTCTTCCGACACGGAGATGACATCGGCAATAAAGACCGCAAATGATAACAAAGTGTACCTTTCACAGTTTTTTAGAATTATAGATAAGGATAAGAGTGCCGATATTTATAAGTTGGCAACGGATTCACCTTATTATATCGGAGCGGTTCATGAAAATGAACCTGAAAACGGAGAGAAGTTGGTTAATATATTGCTCGATAAAGGAGATAGAGATATCGGACTTATAGGATGGGAGCAAGGAGATGCGACATGGCTCGGCAGATGGGAAGGTTACAAAACCGGAGTAGAAAAGTGGAATAAAGATCATCCTGATGATCAGGCAAAGCTGTCTGAACCGCAGTACGCAGGAACATCTTCCGAAGGCGGATCAAAGGCGGCGGAAGCACTTATGGCTGCAGATCCGAGTCTGGATGCACTTATACCTGCAGGCGGAGGCGGAGATCCTTTGCAAGGGGCAATAGCAGCAGTAGAAAGAGCCGGTAAGACAGCAGACATAGATATAGTATCAACAGATTTTTTGCCTGATTTAGGTGAGAGACTGAAGAACGGTTCTATGGCAGGAGAATCAGGTGGACATTATTGCGATCCTTTATTCTCATTTATGATGGTTTATAATGCAATAAAGGGAAATTATACAGGTATTGAGGGCAAGTTTGAGGATGTTCAATTTCCATATCTATATGTTTCATCACCGGAAGACTATGCAGATTATGAAAAGTACTTTGTAGACAAGCTTCCATATACTAAAGATGAACTTGTAAGTATGTCACAGCTTAGCTTAGATGATTTAAAACAAGCTGCATCAAAGCTTTCAATTCAAGATGCTATGGAAAGATCGAAGTAAGTTTTAAAAGTGAAATTAAGTTTATAGTGTTGTATTTTAAGTTAGATTATGGCTGCTGTAGTTTAAATACAGCAGCTATTTTAAAAGTTAAGAAGAGGATTGTAGGATGGATCTTTTTACATCAATAAAAAATAAAAAAACAGTGTCTGCAAAGACTTTGGGATATATTATACTTGTTTTTCTTGTAATACTGTCATGGACGGTATTTAAGATTCTGACACCTAAAAATTTCGGATCGGCTGATAATTTACTGAGTTATTTTCAAGCAAGTCTTATAGCGACAACCGGTGCGGTAGGTTTTTATTTTGTTATGGTAATGGGCATGTTTGACTTCTCAATAGGCGCCAATATTATGCTTTCTGCAATAGTTGGAAGTGTAGTTGCTCAAAGGTTTGGAATGGGGTATGCAGGACTGATATCAGGTTGTATCGTTACAGGTACGATAGTAGGTCTTTTAAACGGCTTTTTATATGTAAAACTGAGAATACCGTCAATGATTGTAACTACAGGGTTGGCACTTATATATGAGTCGGTTGCAAATTATATTGCAGGCGGAGTAGAGCAAACCTTAGCATCTGAACTTAGAATTTTCGGTAGGATGCCTGGAGACATCATATTGGCATTGATTGCTTTTGCAATAGCCTATCTGATACTCAACTATACAAAGATAGGAACTTATACATATGCAATAGGAAGTAATGAGTTTGTAGCTAAAAATATGGGTATAGATGTAAAGAAATATAAGGTATTGGCATTTGTCATATCAGGTGCCTTTTTGGGTATCATGTCAATACTTACTATAAGTTACGGTTCATCAATGGTGGCTGTAACGGGAATGGCATCTATGAGCAGAAACTTTATACCTACTATGGGATGTTTTTTCGGATTAGCCTTTAAAAAGTATGGAATGCCTTTGCAAGCTATTATTATCGGTGAGTTTGTAATCAATATAATATTCTTCGGGTTTATTGCATTAGGCGCACCGACAGCGATACAAGATGTTATTACAGGTATTACATTGTTGATTATAATAACACTGACAACGAAAGTGAACAAAGGCGATATAGTTAAGTGATACTTTTATTAGATATTTTCAAAGGGAGATAAGATGGGTGAAGTAAGATTAAAAATTGAACATCTATGTAAAACTTTCGGCATTACAAAGGCTGTCTCAGATGTTTCGTTTAATATAAATAAAGGCGAAGTACATGCACTGATAGGTGAAAACGGGTCAGGTAAGTCAACACTTACGAATATGCTTACCGGAATTTATACAATTGACAGCGGTAAGTTTATTTTGGACGGCAAGGAAGTACATCCAAGAAATCAAGTCGAGGCAAACAGAGAAGGTATTTCAATTATAGTACAGGAGTTAGGAACACTGTCAGGACTTACCGTCGCTGAAAATATTTTTTTGGGACATGAAGACAAATTCACAAGGTTTGGAATTAAAAATACAAATTTGATGAATAAGATGGCAACAGAACTTTTAAAAAAATATGGTTTTGACAGAATTAAGGCAGGTGAAATAATAGACAGGTACAATTTTGAAGACAGAAAATTGATAGAAATTGTAAAAGCAACATATTTTGATCCTAAAATAGTTGTGATAGATGAAACTACAACAGCACTCTCAAATGAAGGAAGACATGAATTATATAAACATATGGACAGAATAAAAAAATCCGGAAATACAGTAATATTTATATCACATGACTTACCGGAAATTCTGGAAAAATCTGATACTGTTACAGTGCTTAGAGACGGTATTTACATTGATACAGTGTCATCGAAGGATATAGATGAAGAAGGGCTTAGAAGACTGATGGTCGGTAGAGAGCTGGAGGGAGACTATTACAGAAAACAATTTGGTGAGTCTGTTAAAGATGAAGTAGTACTTTCGGTAAAGAATGTATCCGTACCGGGACTTTTGGAGGATATAAGCTTTGATTTACATAAAGGGGAGATCTTGGGTTTTGGCGGACTGTCCGAGTCCGGAATGCATGAGATAGGGAAAGCAATTTTTGGAGCTTCATATGACAGAAGCGGAGATGTAATAACTTCTGACGGAACACATATAAATGATATACCTACAGCTATAGCAAATTCCATAGCGTATACATCAAAGGATAGGGATAATGAGTCTGTAGTTATGAATGAGTCTATCGGAGATAATATCTGTTTACCTTCACTTGACAAACTTACACTAAAATGGAAATTTTTGTCTGATAAAGCAATGAATAATTTTGCAAATGATTATGCAAAGAAGATGTCTGTAAAAATGGTAAATGTGGACCAGTTTGTTTCGGACTTATCCGGAGGGAATAAGCAGAAGGTGGTACTTGCCAGATGGATCGGCAAGGATTCAGATATAGTTGTACTTGATTCGCCGACAAGAGGAATAGATATAAAAGTAAAACAGGACATCTACAATCTTATGAATCAAATGATAAAAAACGGTAAGTCCATTATTATGATTTCGGAAGAGCTGATGGAACTTATCGGCATGTGTGACAGAATAATAATAATGAAAGATGGAAAAATTTCCGGAGAAATAGATAGAAGTGTAGAGATAGGTGAAAATACTCTTATTTCTATGATGGTCTAGGAGGGTATATGGATAAAAAGAATATTTTTCGCACTCTTTTACCTATAGTGGGGCTATGTGCTGTTTTTGTAATTTTTAATATTTTTACAAACTGGAGAATGATATCGAATTTACCTTTAGTATTATCACAGGCCTATGTAGTTATGATTTCCGCTACAGGCGTGTTCTTCATCATGACTATGGGCGGGCTTGATTTTTCTCAAGGCTCTATTTTGGGTTTATCTTCAATAGTAGTATGTATATTGTCAAAATATAATATACCTATAGCAATACTTGGAGGTATATTTACAGGCGCTGTGATTGGCGGAGTAAACGGATATTTTTATGTAAATAGAAAGATACAGTCTTTTATTGTAACTATATGCACAATGTTTTTGCTTAGAGGCATAATAAAGTATCTGACAACCAACGCACCGGTTGCAGGAGCGGCAAGTTTGGTGAGTCTTGATACAATCGGATTAAAGATAGGTATTACAGTATTGGTAGTTGTAACGGCGTTTGTAGTATTTAGATTCACAAAATTCGGCAGATACTTAAAGGCTATAGGCGCAGGAGAGAAGGCGGCAATGTTTGCCGGAATACGAACTGATAAAATGAAATTTTTGGTATATGTACTTGCAGGTGCAATGACAGGATTTGCTGCTTTTATCAATGTTATAAAAGTAGGTTCCGTTACTTCATCAGGCGGAAGTCAGTTGGAAACTCAAATTTTGATTGCGTTGGTACTTGGCGGTATGCCTATATCAGGCGGTGCAAAGGTAAAGTTTGAAAATATAATTATCGGTTCGCTTTTGTACATTGTTTTAAACAGCGGATTGACAATGATGGGATTTTCTACACAGATGATGCAGCTGATACAGGGAGTTGTATTCTTAATATTTGTAGCGGTATTTGCGGACAGGAAGTCCATACAGGTTATAAAATAATATCTTGATAACAGTTGAATATATAAGGAGTAACAGATATGAAAAAAGTGTATTTTATAGTAGGTAGCCAAGATTTATATGGTAGAGAATGTTTAGATACTGTTGCAAAAGACAGTAAAGAAATGGTAAAATTTTTAAATGAGAAGATTGGTGATATAGCCGAACTCGTATTATTGCCTATTGTTGAGACATCGGAGATTTGCATAGAAAACTTTAAAAAGGTGATGGTAGAGGATGATTGTATAGGGGTGATTACATGGATGCATACTTTTTCACCTGCAAAGATGTGGATAAAGGGATTGTCACTGCTTAAAAAGCCGCTATTACACTTGCATACACAACACAATGAGAGACTTCCGTATGACAGTATAGATATGGACTTTATGAATCTGAATCAATCTGCGCATGGAGACAGAGAGTACGGATTCATACTTGCCAGAATGGGCATAATACACGAAGTGGTTGCAGGTTATTATAAGCATGACAGAGTTATTGCGCATATCAAAAGATTTATGGAAGTGGCAAAGGCTATTGATTTTTCAAGACATCTAAAGGTGGCAAGCTTTGGCAACAATATGCGTGAGGTTGCGGTAACGGATGGAGATAGAGTAGAAAGTCAAATAAAGTACGGATGGGAATGTAACTATTATGCACTTGGTGACTTGGTTGAAATAATAAAGGGTGTAAGCGAAGATGAAACAGATAAAAAGATGGAAGAGTATTTGGAAAAATACACCCTAAAAACTGACAATATAAAGGCGGTTAGAGAACAGGCTAAGTATGAGGTAGGACTTGATAAATTCCTTGAAAAAAATAATATCGGAGCTTTTACAGACACATTCCAAGACTTACACGGTTTAAGACAGTTGCCGGGAATATCGGCACAAAATCTTATGGCAAGAGGCATAGGTTTTGCACCTGAAGGAGATTATAAGACAAGTGCGTTTTCAGCTGTGCTTATGAAAATGGCTGAAAACAGAAAAGGTGCAACAGGATTTATAGAGGATTACACATATGACTTAACTGAAAACGAAGAGATTGAGTTGGCAAGCCATATGTTGGAGGTTCCACCTTCATTTGCGGCTACAAAACCTGAAATACAGGTTCTGCCTCTTGGAATAGGTGGAAAAGAAGATCCTGCCAGACTTGTATTTGACGGAGTAACCGGTGAAGGCATACAAGTGACAATGGTGGATATGGGAGACAGGTTTAGAATTATTTGTGCCAATATTGAACTTGTAAAACAGCCGTATCCGATGCCTAAGTTGCCGGTGGCAAGAATTATGTACAGGCATAAGCCGAACTTTGAAATCGGTACGGCAGCTTGGTGCTATGCGGGTGGAGCTCATCACTCTGTGGTATCTACCGCACTTACAAGAGAAGACATTGCAATGTTTGCAAAGCTCACAAACAGTGAACTTATTACTATTGGTGATGATACAAAATTGTCACAGTTATAACAGGAGGAAGTATGCTCGAAGAGTTAAAGAAAAAGGTATATGATGCAAATATGCTTTTACCGAAGTATGGTCTGGTTACATTTACTTGGGGAAATGTGTCCGGGATCGATGAAAGCGGAAAGTACTTTGTAATAAAGCCGAGCGGAATAGAGTATGACAGGCTTACGCCTGAAGATATGGTTGTAATGGATCTTGACGGTAATCGTGTGGAGGGAAGATATAAGCCCTCATCTGATACAAAGACACATCTTATACTTTATCAAAACTTTAAAAATATAGGTGGGGTTGTGCATACACATTCACCTTATGCTACAGGTTTTGCACAGGCAGGAGTAGACATAGCTTGTATGGGTACAACACAATGTGACTATTTCTATGGAGATATACCATGTGTAAGACATCTTACAAGAGAAGAACTGGATGATGATTATGAGCTTAACACAGGTAAGGTGATAGTTGAAACATTCAGAGAAAGAAACATAAATCCTGAATATATACCGGGATGTATATGTCACAGTCATGGACCTTTTGTATGGGGAAAGGATGCATATACGGCGGTACATAATGCGGTAGTTATGGAAGAGGTGGCAAAGATGAATCTCTTTGCATTGACTATAAATAAAGATGCAGATAAAGCACCGAAGTATTTACAGGATAAGCATTTTTTGAGAAAGCACGGCAAGAATGCCTACTATGGAAATTAGGGGGAATATGGACAGTAGACAGGTAATCGAAAGTGGAGATGTATTTTTAGGAATAGAGTTCGGATCTACAAGAATAAAATCTGTACTTATAGATGAAAGCGGAACAGTACTTGGTATAGGTATTCATGATTGGGAGAACAGATTTATAGACGGTATATGGACATACCAGCTTGATGAGATACTTTTTGGGCTTTCAAATTGTTATGCGAGCCTGAAAGCCGATATAAAAGATAAGTTTGGCATTACAATAAAGCAGATAAAGTATATGGGTATAAGTGCCATGATGCACGGTTATATGGCATTTGATAAAGATATGAAGCTTTTAGCACCTTTTCAGACATGGAGAAATTCAAATACTGAAAGGTCTGCAAAAGAATTAAGTGAGAGCTTTAAGTTCAATATACCTCTTAGATGGACAATAGCACATCTTTATCAGAGAATGCTTGATAAAGAGGAACATGTAAAAGATATTGATTTTGTTACAACATTATCATCATATATCCACTATATGCTTACATGTAAAAAAAATATAGGTATAGGAGATGCTTCGGGTATTTTTCCGATAGATTCCGTTACAAAAGAATATGATGAAACCATGCTCAGTATATTTGAAGAAAAGATCAAAAGCTACAATTTTTCCTGGAAAATTAGAGATATACTGCCGAAGGTTATGGTGGCAGGAGAATGTGCCGGTATCCTTACAAAAGCAGGTGCCGATTTGTTAGATAAGGATGGTGATTTGGCAGAAGGAAGTATACTGTGTCCTCCTGAGGGTGATGCAGGTACGGGAATGGTTGCAACCGACTCTATTAAGAAAGGTACAGGAAATATGTCGGCAGGAACAAGTATGTTTGCAATGCTTGTTCTTGATAAAAAGCTTGATAACTATTATGAAGAGATAGATATGGTAACCACACCAAGCGGTGATCCGGTGGCAATGTCACATGCGAATAACGGTACCGGTGATCTGAATGCGTGGGTCGGGTTGTTTAGAGAATTTACAAAGCTGTTCGGAATGAATATTTCCGACGGTGAATTGTATGAAAAGTTATATACCAATTCTTTAAATGGAAGCAGTGACTGTGGGAACCTTATGTCATTCGGATACTTTTCAGGTGAGGGCATTACAAAGTTGAACGAAGGAAGGCCGTTATTTATAAGAAGTCCAAAAAGCGATTTCAATCTGGCAAACTTTATGAGGGCACATCTGTACAGCTCGCTTACCGCTGTTAAGTTGGGGCTTGATATCCTTATAGAGAAAGAAAATGTAGTGATAAAGAAGATGATGGGGCACGGCGGATTCTTTAAAACAAAGGGTGTTGGACAGAGATATTTGTCAGCTGCTATAAATGCTCCGGTAGAAGTACTTGATAATGCAGGGGAGGGAGGTGCATGGGGAATAGCACTACTGGCATTGTATGTAAAGTATGCCTCAAAGTATAAAGGTTTGGATGAATTTCTAGATAAAAGAATCTTTGTAAAGAATTTGGGAAGTGAGATAATGGCAGATGAGAGGGATATAGAGGGATTTAAAGTTTTTGCACAGAGATATTTGGATACCATAGATGTCGAAAGGTTGAGTGTTGAAAGATTTGCTGAGTGATAAGAACAGTAATCTCAAGTATATGAAGGTTTATAATTGGGGTAAGACTATTATTATAAGCGGTGTTCTGAAATATGGTGCGAAGTTTCCAAGTGAAAACGTTCTGATACGAAAGTTCGGATTCTCAAGAGAAACGATTAGAGGTGCGCTTGAACATCTTGAAAATGAAGGCCTGATAGAGAGAGTTAGAGGGAGCGGAACCTATGTATCTTTTAAGATGGAACAAAGTTCCAAAAAGAAGGTAGGATTGATTTTAAGTTATCTGTCAGACTACTTTTTTCCAAGGCTATATGACGGTATAAAGTCTATTATGGATGAGGAAAATATACAGATCGAACTTGCTGTTACAAAAAACAGTTTGAATGAAGAAGCGCATTATCTTGAAAAGTTTTTGAATATGAATATATCCGGGATAATAGTGGAAGGTACAAAATCCTCATTTCCGAATCCGAATGTCAGACTGTATGAGAGACTTGTAAAGAAGAACATTCCGATTATATTTATTCACAACCACTATTCAAACCTTGATTTTGACAGCATAGAGATGAGTGATGCAAAATGCAGTTATGAGTTGACTCAATTACTGTTGAAAAACGGACATAGGAAAATTTGCGGTATTTTCAAATATGATGATATGCAGGGTATTGAGAGATATAAGGGATTCATGGAATGTATGGCAAACAATGACATTGCAATAGATGATGACTGTATCAGGTGGTACTCTACAAAGGATTTTGACTATAAATTCTCAAAATCAAGTTTGAATTCGTTTTATAAAAAGACAAAGAATTGTACAGCTATGATTGCTTACAATGATGAGATTGCATATAAGTATGTAGATTTTTTGAATGCGAAGTCGGAGAAGTTTCTAAGCAATTTTTCGATGGTGTCATTTGATGATGCGGTACTTGGAGAGAAAGACTTTAAGATAATTTCAGGAGCACATCCGAAGGAAAAACTTGGAAGGCTTGCAGCAAGAAATATAATAAAAATGCTGAATGACAGTGACCGGATAAAACATAATTACTCACATAAGTTTCCGGTGATAATTAGTGACGGAAATTCGGTGAAAAAAGTGGAGAAATAACTCATATGCCCTATGATCAGGTTTTTGCCGGGTTGTAGGGCATATTAAATTTATGTAATCGGTGGAGAAGAGTATGAAATTAAAGAACAAGTTATTGATGGTTATGGTATTGATATTGACGGTGAGCGGTATTATTGTAACAGGAATTTGGTATTGGGTAAGTAAAAAGATGTCTGTAGTTTATGCTGAAAATATATCTAAAAGTGCAATGCTTGATGCCTACCATGCGTTTGAGTATATATTAACAGACACTGCATATATGACAACAATGATTGCAATTGACAGAAATAATATCATAGTACCGGTTTTAAAGCTAAGTACAAAAGTAACAAAGGAAAATGGACAGTGGAATGATGTTTATTTGAAAAATAAAAGATTGATTTTAAACTATATAACCAGCATTGATGGATATAAGTATTATATTTCAGGAATTTCTGTTGTAGTAAATAAGGAATGCGTCTTTTCATCAAATCATATCGTTCCAAGTGATGAAGGAGTATTATCGGAGATAATGGCATTGGACAGAGAAAAACTTAAAAACTCTGTAGTTATGATGAAACCTGTTCATATGGAAGGCATGAAATCAAACTCAAAAAGTGACTATGTAGTCCCTGCTGTACGAGGTATATTAGATAGCTTTGGAAATATTATAGGATATGTTGTAGTGTATTTTGATTATGGAGTAATTGATCAAATGTTTTCGACAAGCCTACCACAAAATAGCATTTTTTTTGTAACAGATAGTAAAAAAAATTTGATTTATTCAAATTATGATATGAGTGAAGATGATTTTAATAATCTAAGTGATGGATATATAAAAAGTAGTTTTTTTGCGGATAAAGTGGATTGGGAGTTTAAGATAGCCATACCTACAGAATATTACACAAAACGTATAAATTATACAGCACTTTTATCAGGGGTTATGATAGCTTTAATAGTAGTTATATCTGTTATTATCTGTATTATACTGACTTCAAGGATGCTGAGAGAAATTACAGTGCTTAAGAATAAAATGCAGGGTATTGCAAATGGTGATATGGATATTAGATATAAAGTAAAAGCAAATGATGAAATAGGTCAGATGGGTTTGGTTTTTAACAGTATGATAGATAAGATAGAGACCTTAATGGAGACGGTTGAATATAAAGAAAGAGAAAAAAGAAAAGCAGAGATATCTTTTTTACATGCTCAGATCAATCCGCATTTTTTATCAAATACATTAAATACTGTTGTTTGGATGGCTAAGATACAGCATGCTGATAATATAGTACCCTTGGTAAATAATCTGAATTCATTGCTTAATTCAGTGATTAGAGAGAAAAAGGAATTGGTTTTACTAAAAGATGAACTGGATTATGTGGACAGATATTTGAATATTATGGAATATAATGGAAATTATGATTTTAAAGTAAAAAAGGATATTGAGAATATAGCATTAAATCTCTATATTCCAAGATTTATTCTACAACCGATTTTAGAAAATGCAATTTATCATGGAAAGTCAGAAGACCTCAATAGTGAAATAACTATAAAAGCGTTTGTTGAAGCAGAATACCTTAATATTATAATAAGTGACAATGGAGTGGGTATGACAAAAGAAGAAATAGAAATGATATTTGCAAAAGATGACAGTAAATATACATCAAATAAAATAGGAATTAAAAATGTTAATGAAAGAATTAAAACCTTGTTTGGAGATGAGTATGGCATATACTATGAAAGTAGACCGGGTAAATATACAAAATGCAAATTTTTATTACCAAAAAAGGAGAACTGTCAATGAAGAGGATTACTTTAGCAATAGTAGATGATGATATGGTCAGCAGAAGTTCTATAAAGAAATATCTTGAAAATAGTGACAGATATGAAATAGTTATGGAATTCATAGATGGAAAGGGATTGCTTAACTGGTTGAAGAATAATTCTGTGGATATACTTTTGTGTGATATGAGGATGTCTGAAATGGACGGCGTGGAGCTTATGAGGGCACTACATCTTTTGTATGAATATATACCTATAATTGCAATCAGCAGTTTTGATGATTTTTACTATGTCAGAGGCAGTCTTAGAAACGGTGCTGCTAATTATCTTTTAAAGCATGAATTGACAAGAGAATATTTGGAAAGCGTACTGGATAAAGTATGTGATCAATACAATATACATCCAAGTGAGAATAGAATTTATAAAAAAAGAGGATATGTAGCTTTATGTAGGAGTGACTTTGAAACTTCAAAAATAAAGACATTATGTGAACAAGGCATATTGGATTTTGAATTTGGAAAAATAGGAATAATTGTTATAAGTCCTGATATCAAAATAAAGTCAGGAGTAAATATATTGGAATTTAAGCAAGATATATGCAAAGTTATTTTAGATATGATAAGTCAGATATTAGGTGACAAGTACTCATATATTGCAAACATAACCGACAGCTATAATATTGTTTTACTTGTATCATTTGGTCTTGAAAGAAGCACACTAATTATTATTAATACGATTCACAGTATAGCAAGTAGACTGTATAGAATGTCAGTGCGTATGCTTGACACAACATTGTATATTATTTGTAGTGATACATATGAAAGTATAGAGTCAGCTATGGAAGCACAGGAGAGTATACAAAAAAAGATTGAAGATAAATTTTATAATGGAGCAAATAAAATCATTTATGATGCAGTTACGGCAAAAATCAAGTATAAGGATAGTGAATTTGAAAGAACATTCTTAGATCAGCTGGAATTTGAAATTCAAAATAATATCAATAATGTAAAGAAGACTGTAGAAGAGATTTTTTATAAATTGGAAGAAGGCAGATATAGTCAAGTAATAGTAAGAGAAACCGCTGAAAAAATATTAGAGTTATTGAGAGTATATAAGTTGACAGATGCAACAATGTTTGATGATGCAAAGCTTAGGATGAAATACTTTGATTTATTCACTCAATATAGAGAACTTGTTGAAGATTTTATGAAAAAGATTCTTACTGATAATAAAAAAAGATATTCCGCTGCAATTGAAGCGGTTATAGCGTATATAAATAATAATATATCAGAAGATATTTCACTTGAAGACTGTGCAGGCATAGCAAATATCGGTTATACAGTACTTAGCAGGGAGTTTAGGGCTGAGACAGGAATGAGATTTGTAGAGTATTTGAATTTACAAAGAGTGAATAAGGCAAAAAGTCTTTTGATTCGTGGAAGTATATCCATGAAAGAAGTCGTGAAGAAATCAGGATTTAGAAACTATAATTATTTTTTTAAAGTGTTCAAAGATATCACAGGAGAAACACCAAGTGATTTTTTAAACAAAAAAATATAGTAAAAAGCAAAAATTTAGATTACCCCTGTCTTATATAAAATTTATAATGATTTGTAGAGAGGTGAGAAATGAAGAAAAGGGGTAAAAGTGATAGAATCGCATATTTATATATTTTGCCACTGATGATTTTGTCTTTTGCAATAGTGTATTATTGTATAATTGATACAGTATTTGTAAGCTTTACTGACTGGGACGGTATGTCTGCTGAATTTAATATTGTAGGGGCAAGTAATTATGTAAAGATGCTTAAAGATCCTGTTTTTTGGGGATCTGTATGCAATAACCTTATATTTTTTGTAGGAACAGTTTTTGTCCAAGCGTTTATCGGCTTTATTCTTGCAGTTTTTTTGAAGACTAAGTTACCCGGAACAGGAATCTTTAAAGCTGTATATTTTATGCCAATTGCTATGGCAACATCTATAATAACATCTATATTCAAAATTCTGATGGATCCTACAAATGGAGTGTTGAACCAATTCCTTAGAAGTGTTCATCTGGATATGTTTGCGTGTAACTGGCTGGGGGATCCGAAGGTGGCATTATTTTCAGTGATACTTGTGAATATATTTCAGTGGATGGGATTTTCTATGATGACATATTATGCAGGTCTTATGGGATTGCCGGATGATGTATATGAAGCGGCAAGGATAGATGGTGCAGGATTTTTTAAAACTGTTTTTCACATTACATTTCCTATGCTTAGGGGTACTACAAATGTATTGGTTATTCTGGGAATTGTAGGTTCACTAAAGACATTTGATATAGTAAAACTTCTTACCGGAGGAGGTCCGGGCAGATCAACCACTGTAATGAATACTTATCTTTATGAAAAGGCATTTAATGACTTTAATGCAGGTGGAGCTGCGTCAATAGGTGTGTCAATTTTAATTTTGGCTGTAGTTATGTCTTTTATTCAGATAAGACTTGGCGAAAAGGAGTGATTATATGAAGCACAAGTATTTACATAAAATATTTATATATGCAGTTTTGATTGTGTTTGCATTTATATGGATTTTGCCACTTAGTGTTGCACTTATAAAATCATTTCAGTTGGAGGGGGTTAAGAACTATATATATGTTTTAAATTATGAAAAGATTAGTTACGTCAGAGTTATTTTTAACAGTCTGTTCATAGGTATTGTTACATCCATTACAGTAACGATAATTACATCATTAGCTGCATTTGCATTTTCAAAGATGAAATTTGTAGGTAATAGAGTTATTTTTAATAGTATTTTAGCGTGCTTGGCAGTTCCGGTGGCTTCTGTAACAAGCCCACTTTTTTCATTGATTAAAAATTTTAATTTGCTTGATAATCATTTCGGTGTTATCTTGCCGCTTGTTGCGTTTAATGCACCTATGATGCTTTTAATGATTAAAAATTATTTTGATACGATACCTGATGAACTTCTAGAGAGTGCAAGAATGGACGGTGCGGGGAGATTTATGATTTGGTGTATATTTATGATACCTCTTAGTATTCCTATTATTGCAAATGTATTGGTATTGACTTTCATTTATTCTTGGAATGATTATTTGATGCCGTTACTTGTAATGAGATCACCCGATAACTATCCTGTGACTTTAGCTGCACAATTTTTTATGTCAAGTACATACCAGAGTCCTGTTGATGTAGCAAGAATTTATGCTGTTATGGTGCTTTTGGCATTGCCTTCAGTTTTGGTATATTTGATAAGTCAAAGATTTTTAGTATCGGGCGTAATGTCAGGTTCTGTGAAAGGATAAAATATGAGTGAGAATCAGTTTTGCAATCCGGTTAAATTTAAAGACGGTAAAAGGCATACAAATCCTGATCCTTTTGTACTTAGGTGGTGTGGGAAATATTATTGTTATTCAACAGATGCAAAAGGAGTGAATTTAAGTATATCAAGTGACTTGGTAAATTGGGAGTATCTGGGGCTTTGCATTTCTGAAAAGGGATATAAAGATTACTGGGCACCTGCGGTTATATATATTAACGGTAAGTTTTATATGTATTACTCAAATATAAGGATTGGTGAGGTGGAAGGACATAACATTTGGCTTAAGGTAGCTGTGGCGGATAATCCTAAGGGACCATTTATTTGGCAGAAAACATTTTTTGATGAGTTTTCCATTGATGCACATCCTGTTATTTGGAACAGTCAGTTGTATATGTTTTATTCTGTAAACAATATTATAGGGACTGATGAAAAAAAAGCCGGAACAATTATAGTTATGGATAAGATGCTATCCCCATTAGAGTTTGCAGGTGAAAGAAAAGTTGTTTTACTGCCGAGCATTGAGCAGGAGATATTTCAAAAGAACAGATTTAACGACGGACGTGATTGGTACACTTTAGAGGGGGCGGCAACGGTGGTACATGGAGATAAGTGCTTTTTGACATATTCAGCCAATGCATATTTGAATGTGGATTACTTTGTCGGATGTGCAGTTGCAAAAGTAAAAGAAAGTTTATTGGATATGACTTGGAAAAAGTTACCGTCTGATTATGAATGGAAACCGGTTTTGAGAAAAAATGATGTGGTGGAAGGCACCGGACACAATGTAATTGTGAAGGCACCGAATATGGTGGATGACTGGATTGTCTATCATGGAAGAAGAGCCGATGAAGAGTTGGTTGCCGCTAAGGAACAAAGAGAAATGAGGGTTGACAGGATACTTTTTAGCGGTGATAAGATGATTTGTTTTGGACCGACACAGCATGATGTTGAAGTTCCTAAAAAAGCATGGATACAGGTAGAAAACATAAAGATAATTTCTCAAGTTTTTCTTGAAATAAATGAGAAATGCTTAAAGGCTGAAGTCTGGCTCTCGGCAAAAAAACAACATATCGGATGCAGGTATGATTTGTACTTGGCATATATTGATGAGAGAAATTATGTAAAGATGGAGCTTCATAGTGGAAAAAGAAATTTATGTATTTATGAATGTATTGAAGGAATTGAAAGGTTAATAGATACTATAAACTTTTTAAAGGACTTTATATATTCAGTGCCGCATTTGTTTGCAATATATAAGACTTATCAAAACTATAGGATATTGATTGATGATTGTATTAAGGTCAAGTTTTCAGTGTCTGAGTGCTTTGATAGAAGCTTTAGGGTAGGAATAAAACCATATTTTACTGAAGTTATGCTCCACAGTTTGTCAATTGTAAAAACTGTAAACTTAGAAGGTAACAATTTAGCTTTTTTAAGAGAATATTATGATGTGGATAAGACTTTTATCGGGGAAGAAGGTATTAAGTCAAATGAAGATATTTTTATATTGACAGACAAAGTTAAAAATACGGATTTTGCTGAAGAAATTATTTTCCATTCAGAACCTAAGGTCAGTGAGTTAATTGTTGCATACAATGAAGATAAGAGAATATCTGTTAAACCGGGTAGAGAGGATTTTTCAATTTATAGAATAAGATGCGGTAATGTGGATAAACTTATAGTTGACGGAGAAGTTTATGAATATATAAATGTTCAAAGTAATTTTGTATATAAGTTATACTTGCAACATCTAAGTATAAAGGGTTACATATACACTGAAAGGTAATTATATATATTATAAAGATGTTTGTACGAAAATAAATGCCAAAAGGCATATGTGTTTTATGAGGAGGGTTAAATGAAAAAGACATTAAAGAGGTTTGTTGCAATTGCAGTGTCTGCAACTATGTTGTTTGGAATGGCAGGATGCGCTGCAAAGAGTCAGGAGAAAGAGAGCAAAGACACATCTGATGGAAAGGTAAAACTTACATTTTGGTCTTGGCTTCCTACAAATGATCAGTCAGATGAGATGATTAAAGAGTTTGAGAAAGAGAATCCTAATATTGAAATCGAGTATACAAGGACTGAGCAGGATGATTTCTTTGAAAAGTTGCAGGTGGCAATGGCTTCAGGTACCGGGCCGGATCTTTTCGGGATGACAACAGGACCGATGATGGAACAATACTCAAAGTTTTCTATGGATATGGGATCTGCGGCAGATCAGTATTGGAGCGGTTGGAAGGATAAAATAAATACAAATGCTGTATCTCAGAGTACATCTAAAAGCGGCACATTGGTAGGAATGCCGATGCTTATTGCAGGAATGACAACCTTGATGTATAACAAAACTTTAATGGATGAATGTGGAATTGAAAAAGTTCCGACAAACTATGCTGAACTAAAGGATGCGGCAGATAAGGCAAAAGCTAAGGGATATGTATGTGTTGCAGCAGGAGCTTCTGATGATTGGATTAATACGGACTGGTTCGTTCAGTCTTCAAATGAATTTGAAAAAGGGGCTGTATATGAGGCTGAAAAGGGGGATAGAAAATGGACGGATAAGTGCTTTGTGGACACTATGAACGCATGGAAAAAGATGTTTGATGATGGCATTTTTGAAGATGGAGCCTTAGGAATTGCTACATATCCTGATGCAAGAGATCAATATTTCTTTGCAAGAAAATCAGTATTTTTTATGACAGGTTCTTGGCACTTGGGACCTACATCTACATCGAATACCGAGATTGTAGGAACTGAAATTGGAAACAAGAAAGACGTTATAGGTATGGAGCCCTTCCCATCAGTGTCTGACAGCGGAGAAAGACTTGGAACATCAGGTGTTGATTTGATGGTATGCATCAATAAAGACTGTAAGAATGCAGAAGCGGCAATGAAGTTTATAGAGTATTTGTCTGACGGTTGGGGTCAGCAGTATTGGGTGAACTATTTACAGGGTTCTCCTGTATCAAATGAAATAAAGTATAAGGGTACCATTGATGGAGAACTGCAACAACAGTCAATTGATGATGTAAACAAGTATGTTGCAGATGCGGCAGGCAGCAGAAAACTGTCAAACAGTGAGGTAGAAAAGGCGATTCATGTTGCGATGCAAAATGTGGCGGCCGGTGCAGATCCAAATAAGGAGCTTGAAACTGTGCAGCAGATTTATGATAGCAGTAAATAAAAAGACATCTTATTTATCCACAGCAAGTTCTGCAATAAACTTTTTAAAAAATTTGTTGACGAGGTGGATGATTATTTAGCTAATAGATATTGTAGAGAAAAATAATATTTAAAATCAAGGTAAAAAGACCGTCAAACTTTGGCGGCCTTTTTTATATTCTCAAAAGCTATAATTCCATTATCGTATAATAGCCACAGTTTTATGAATAACTAACTTATTCTAAAGTCTTTTTATAAATCTTTTTGGTTGATATACTAATAAAGAGAGGAGGTGTCGTTTTGATTGAGACAGTACTGGGTAAAAGGGACGTAAAGGATATAAAAAGATGTCTGATGCATGAACATTTTCTTTTTGGATTTTGTGGATATCAAGGTGATATGAGCTTGGGAAGATTCGATGAGGAAAAGTCATTAAAGATATGCAAGAATGAATTGAAAAAGGCTACTGACTATGGAGTGAATACAATAGTAGATGCTACTACCAATGAATGTGGCAGAAATGTCAGATTTTTGCAGAGACTTTCAAGGGAGACAGGTGTAAATATTATATGTTCCACAGGTTATTACTATGAAGAAGAGAGTGCATTTGCATATTGGAAGTTCAGACAAAAATTTACGAATATAGAAGATGAGATTTTTGAGATGTATGTGCAGGAACTCACAAAAGGTATTGAAGGAACAGATATAAAGGCCGGAGTTATTAAGTTGGCATCAAGTAAGAATAGAATTACAGAGATTGAGGAAGCCTTTTTTAATGCGGCTGCAAGAGCACAGAAAGAAACAGGAGCAGTTATAATCACACATACACAGAGTGGAACTATGGGAAAGGAACAGGCACAACTTCTGATTGGTAAAGGTGCTGACAAGAAAAAGATAGCTATAGGACATATGTGTGGAAATACAGATATTGAATACCACAAGAGTGTGCTTGGGCAAGGTGTATATTTAAATCTTGACAGATTTGGACTTCAAGGGAAATTATTCGGTACTCCCACTGATGAGGAAAGAGTTGATTTGATAGAAAAGCTTATAGCGCTTGGTTACGAGGATAAGATTTTAGTGGGTCATGACACAGTGAATGTCCAGCTTGGCAGAGAAAATATAATGAACGATATTATGAAAGAAGCAATGAAAGATGCAAACCTTGGTACACTTGGGAAAAAGGTTATTCCTATTATGGAAAAAAGAGGAATAAGTAACAGTGTAATTGAGAAGATCTTTAGTGAAAACCCAAAGAATATATTTAGATAGGAGATAGACAATGGATAAGGTAATTATAACAGCGGCACTTACAGGAGCGATAACACCAAAAGGATATGATGTGCCGGAGACACCGGAGCAGATAGCAAAGGATGCGTATGAATGTTATAAGGCGGGAGCATCAATAGTTCACTTACATATGAGAGATGATGCAGGAATGGGTGTTATGGATCCTGTAAAATTTTATCAGACAATATCGATATTAAGAGAAAATTATCCTGACTGTGATGTGATAGTTAACTGTACATCATCAGGAGATAACAGAGTATCTGATGATTCACCTTATGGAAATGCACTCAGAATGTTGCATCACAAGATGGTACCGGGAATTGAAATGGGTACATTTGATGCAGGTAGCTTTAACTGGGGAATACCGGGAGGAATATTCTCAAATTCACCTACATTTTTGACAACTCTTGGAAATTTGTATCAGGAAGTGGATATCAAGCCTGAGTTTGAAGTGTTTGATCTGGGAATGATAAGAGCGGTAGGAGTTTATTGGAAAAAAGGTATCGTAAAAGCACCGCTTCATTTCCAGCTTTGTCTAGGTGTAGTAGGAGGAATGAACGCTGAATGTGCTGATGTTGAAGAGATGCTTGCATATATAAGAAGATTGCAGTTACACGGTGAATTACCTATGGAAATAACATGGTCGGCATTCGGTGTAGGAAAGGGACATATACCTGTTATGTTGTCTGCACTTGCAAACGGCGGAAATATAAGAGTCGGTATGGAAGACAATGTGATATACGGTAAAGATGAAAAAGGTGAAAAGATTTTTGCAACAAATAAGATGCTTGTAGAAAGAGCTGTAAGAATTGCAAAGGCGGCAGATAAAAAGATTGCCACACCTGCGGAGGCAAGAAAGATACTCGGTCTTAAGGAGTTTAACAGAGAAGAACAACTCAGAGAACTGAGGGCAATAAGGCTTGAGGACTTTGAAGTTGCAAAGAGAAAGTTGAGAGAAGAACTTGGCGGAACATACTTTGAAGCCAAAGGAATGGGTGAGAAAAAATAATATATTATGCTATACAAAAATGACATAATAGAAAATATTTTGGAATTTCCGTATATCATATATCTCGTGATATAGTACTTATATAAAAAGTATATCGTATTTCAACAAAATATGGAGGTGTTTATGCAACCATTAGCAGATTATGTAAAATTACCGCAATTCGATGAATACAAGGAGTGGTTCAAAGCTTTTGCGGATTTGAAAAGAGAAGACGGCATCGTACAGGTGACATGGAAAACAAATGACGGTCCTATGCATCATTCAGGAATGTCACATAGAGCTATGAGCCAGCTTACCAGAGTATTGTCACTTGATTATCAGAACGAGATCATTATTTACACACATATAGGTGATAACTGGATGATAGAGTCCGATGCAAACGGATGGGAGACATATTCAAAGTTGCCAAGAGAAAGATTTGAGCATCAGTATTTTGATGATACAAACCTGATTAAAAATATGGTTTTTGATTTACAGGTACCTACAATCGGTGCTATTCCCGGACCGGGATTCCACTGGGACAGTGCAATGCTTTGTGATGTAACTATCTGTACAGAGGATACAAAACTTGAAGTTCCTCACGCACAGGGCGGACTTGTTCCGGGAGACGGAATGGGACTTATGTGTCAGCATTACTTCGGCACAAAAAGAGGAAACTACTATATGATGACCAGCAGACAGTTTACCGCACAGCAGATGCTTGACTACGGAATGGTGAGTGAAGTTGTGGCAAAGGGAAAGGCTGTAGAGAGAGCTTGGGAAATTGCCAGAATGTGGAAGACAATGTCATATGAGAACAGAACAATAATGTCGGATCTGGCTAAGAGACCGTTGCAGAAATTGTTGGTAGAGGATTTGAAGCTTCATACCGTAAGTGAGCAGTACGGATCACTTCTTAGAGTGGCTGCAGGAGAACTTGGCGATGAGAACTCATCACAGCAGGATGAAAAATACATAAGCAGAGTAAATGATTACAGATATGCTACCAAGGATATGGAGGAACCACAGACTGCAAAATCATGGAGAGAGATGCCAAAGAGAGCAGGAGAATGGTTTGAGAAGGTACAAAAGGGCGAGATAGAGAACCCTTATGAGTTTGAACACAGTAATGAACCTGATTGGTACAAATTTTAAAGGAGGATTTGGATATGCCAAACGTATATAGTGGTGATTTAACAAAGATGTTTGATTTAACCGGAAAGAAAGCCGTAATATTCGGCGGTGCAGGCGGATTCGGTAAGGCTATAGCTGAGGGTTATGCCGCAAACGGTGCCGATGTACTTATTCTTTCAAGAAGAGAAGATGCACTGAAGGAAGCTGTTAAAGAAATAGAGGCAAAAAAGGCAGCCAATTCGGTAGTAAAGTATTTTGTATGTGATGCTTCTAAGGAGAGCGAAGTAATAGCGGCCAGAGACTTTTGTGTAAGCAAAGAGGGACTTGGGGGTTGCGACATACTTGTAAATTCACAGGGTATTAACAAAAAGATGTTCTCTTGGGAAATCGACAATGATTTCTGGGATAAGATGATGGATACAAATATTACATCACTTATGTATACATGCAGATACTTCGGAAACTGGATGAAGGAGAACAATACGTCAGACGGTGTTAAGTACAATGAGAAGGATTTTGAATCAGGAAAGCCTTCACCATGTGCAGGATACGGAAAGATCATAAATATCGGTTCTGTAAGAGGTATCAGAATAGTTGGAAACGGCGGCATGGGGAATGTTGCATATAACACCACAAAGGGTGCTGTAGAGATGCTTGGAAAGGCATTTGCAGCAGATCTTAGACCGAATATTCAGGTTAATACAATCGGACCTACAATTACATATACGCCGATGATGGTCGGACTTTTGCCACCTGATGAGAACGTAAGAAACGGAATTGCGGCAGCATTACCTGCACAGAGAATCGGTTACGAAGTTGATGTAGTAGGACCTGCTATATTCTTAGCATCTGCAGCTTCTGATATGGTTACCGCTACAACAATTTATCCTGACGGCGGACTTGTAGCAACATCTTAAATTTAAATCTAGTGCAAACACTGTATTATTATGGTGTTTGCATTTTTAATAATATGAATACTGAGGAAATGATATGGATTATAAAGAGATATATAAAAGTAAGGTAATGAGTGCCGAGGAGGCTTTAAAAAAGATAAAGCCAAACTCGAGAGTTTTCTTTGGTATGTCAATGAGTGAACCGGATTATCTTGTAGATATTATGTGTAACAATAAGGAGTGGTTTGAAAATGTCGAAATCTGCCATATGGGTTCTACAGGACCACATAGATATTGTTATGAAGAAGGAATGGAGGGCCATTTACATCACAATTCACTCTTTGTAAGTGCAGCTTCAAAAAATTCTGTAAGAGATGGGAAATCCGATTTTACACCTATATTTTTTTCTGAAATGCCAAGACTGATAGAGAATGGTCCTATCAAGGCGGATGTGTGTATGCTGATGGTTACTCCTCCGGATGAAGATGGCAATGTAAGTATTGGTCTTTCGTGTGACTATACAAGACAGGCACTTGATAGTGCATCACTTGTTATAGCTCAAGTCAATGAGTATTGGCCATACACATATGGAGATACGGTAGTAAGTGTAGAAGATATTGATTGTTTTGTAGAGTACTCTGCACCAATTAGAGAGATGCCCGTAGCACCGATCACAGAGATAGATAGGGAGATAGGAGAACAATGTGCCAAGCTGATCAATGATGGAGACACACTTCAGCTTGGAATTGGTGCATTACCGGATGCAGTATGTGGCTTTATTGAGCATAAGAAGAATCTGGGAATTCATTCAGAGATGATAAGTGACGGAGTAGTCAATTTGATGAAATGCGGTGCTGTAACAAATAAAAATAAGTTGGTTGATAAAGGCGTTACGGTTGCTTCATTTGGTATGGGTACAAAAGCTTTTTATGACTACATAGATCATAACCCAAATTTTTTATTTAAAAGAGTTGATTATACTAATGATCCATTTATTATTGCAAAACAAGACTATATGGTATCTATAAATTCTTGTGTTGAAGTAGATTTGCAAGGACAGGTTTGTTCAGAGTCGGTAGGACTTTTTCAGATCAGCGCTGTAGGCGGACAGGTGGATTTTGTAAGAGGATGTTCACTGGCAAAACATGGAAGATCGATTATTGCAACACATTCTGTTACCAAAAATCATAAGTCAAAAATAGTTGCATTCCTTGAACCGGGTGCAGCGGTTACGACGAGCAGAAATGATGTTGACTATGTTGTAACGGAATATGGAATCGCACATTTAAAAGGCAGAAGTTTGAGGGAAAGGGCAATACTTCTTATAAATATTGCACATCCTGATTTTAGAGATGAACTTAAAAAGGAATTTGAAAGAAGATTCAAATGTGAATTTCCGGAAGAATTGGACTAGAGGTATTTTATATCAAAAAGTGGGTTAGTTGTATAACCCACTTTTTTAGTTAAATATTTCTTTATGAAAATTGGTGAAAGAATGTATAAATGTCTTTAATGATCCTTTAGTATTATTTTTTTTCCATATAAGCGACAGTGAAATTTTAGCTTCAGGGTCTGATATATTGACTATAGGTTGATTTGTAGCCATAAATGTCAAATGCTTAGGTATTATGAAGACACCCTCTCCAAGATCGGAGTAAAATAATCCCGAGTCAACATTGCTGACATATCTTACTATATTAGGTTTGACATTAAACTTTTCAAAAAGTGTATCATGGAAATGTGCTACATTCGGGTTGTCGTTTTTTTGAAATGATATCATATCCACATTATCAAGTTCACTTATGCTTATGGAATCTCTACCTACGAACTTTGAGTTCCTTGGGACTATAACGCATAAACGATCATAGGAAATATGTTTTACTTCAAAATTTGTAAACCTTGAGGCGTCTATATGAGAAATAAAAGCTACATCATATGTATCGTTTTCAACACCGGCTATAAGCGGAGCCAAATCTGTGGAAGTGTATTCGATATTTATATTCGGATGATTCAGATTAAATGTATCTGAAAATTGCACAATAAAAGGTTTTGCAGCTCTTCCAAGTATACCGACAGATAGCGTGGAGTTTTTAGTATCTGTTAATTCAGTAATATTTCTCATAACTTCATTATAGCATTCCATCAATTTTGTGAATTCTTCTTCACATAGTCTTCCTATATTTGTCAACTCCACTTTATGAGTATCGCGAACAAATAGTTGAGCGTTAAGTTCTTCTTCTAAGGCGTGTATATGTCTACTTAAAACAGGTTGTGTTAGGTAAAGTAAGTTAGCAGCTTTAGAATAATTCAAATGCTCTGCAAGTATAAGAAACTCATGAATTCTACTTAAGTTCATAAAATCCTCCTTAAATATAAGTTCGTTATTTCGCAATAAAAATATTTTTTGTGTATACAAAATATAATTTATATGAAAATATATTTATAACACCATTATAGCAGAAAATAATTGTTATGCAAATTTAATATAACAACAAATTTAATTAGAATTTCATTGTATAAAATGTGTATGTTAATATATAGACAATTATAAAGAACGAAAGAACGAATTGATTTGAAAGGAAAACAAATGGCAAAGGAAGCAGTAATAGTAGGTTATGGAAGATCGGCGGTAGCAAGAGCATTTAAAGGCAGTTTGGTAGGAGTACATCCTATTGAATATGCGGCACAGGTACTTAACGGAGTAGTAGAGAAAGTACCTAATTTAAAGAAAGAGGATGTTGAGGATGTAATAGTCGGATGTGCGGTTCAGCATAAGCAGACATCAATGAATATAGCAAAGAGTATTGCTGTAAGAGCCGGTATGCCGGAGTCGGTATCGGGAGTAAGTATCAACAGATTCTGTTCTTCAAGCTTGCAGGCAATTGCATATGCATGCGGAAGTATCTGTGCAAATCAGGCCGATATGATTATGGCAGGCGGAGTTGAAGATATGACTGATACATTTGAGCCGTATCCGGTAGAGTATCAGGATGAATGGCTGAACGAGTATGCTCCGGGTGCATATATGGCAATGGGTATAACTGCTGAGAATATAGTTAAAAGATATAATATAAGCAGAAAGCAGATGGATGAACTTGCACTTGAGTCTCATAAAAAGGCGGCAAAAGCAAGAAAAGAAGGTAAGCTTGCAAAATCAATTATACCTGTGAAAGTGGAAAGAGACGGTAAGAGTACGGTATTTGATATAGATGAGGGTATTCGAGAGGATACGACTATGGAGAGACTTGAGAGCTTGAAGCCATGCTTTATAAAGGAAGAAGACGGAGGAAATGTCACAGCGGCAACTTCATCTCAGACATCGGATGCCGCAGCATTTGTAGCGGTGATGAGTGAAGATATGGCAAAGGAGAAGAATATCAAGCCTATAGCAAAACTTATCGGATATGCGGTGACAGGTGTGGATTCTACAGTTATGGGACTTGGTCCTATAAAGGCGGTCCCAAAGGCATTAAAAAAGGCAGGTCTTACAATAGAAGATATTGATGTGTACGAGTTAAATGAGGCTTTCGCCGCGCAGGTTATTCCGTGTATAGATGAGCTGAAACTGGATAAGAGCAAACTTAATCCATATGGAGGAGCCATGGCGCTTGGTCATCCTATGGGAGCGACAGGAGCTTTTCTTACATGTAAGGCGCTTGACTATTTGATTGATAACAATAAGAGATATGCTCTTGTTACCATGTGTATAGGTGGTGGAATGGGTGCAGCGGCAGTATTTGAGAGGTGTATGTAATGAGAGAAATAAACAGAGTAGCTGTAATAGGAGCAGGAGTAATAGGAGCAAGCTTTGCGCTTTTATTTGCTAAAAACGGACTTGAAGTAAATTTATATGATATATCAAAGGATGCACTTGATGCAGGTATAAATAATATAAGCAGGAATGTAGACACGCTTATAGATATGGGACTTGTTACACCTGAGGAAAAGAAGCATATACTTGAGAGAGTAAAGGTTTTTGACTCATTAAAGGATGCATTAAAAGATGTAGACTTTATTCAGGAAAACGGACCTGAAAGAATAAATATAAAGAGAGAAATGTTGAAGGAAATAGAAGAATATGCACTTACAGATGCGATATATTCAAGTTCCACATCGGGACTCTTGATATCCGATATTGCAAAGGAAGCAAAGCATGGCGAAAGGTGTATAGGAGGACATCCGTACAATCCTCCACATTTGATTCCGCTTATAGAACTTACATACACAGATAAGACTTCCAAAGAGTGTATAGAGGAGACAAAGAAGTTCTATGAGAGCCTTGGAAAAGAGGTAGTCATAATAAATAAGGAGTGTCCGGGCTTTATAGCAAACAGACTACAGCTTGCCGTATACAGAGAGATGATAGATCTTGTTATGAGAGGGGTATGCAGTGCTGAGGATGCCGATAAGGCGCTTACCTACGGCCCGGGAATAAGATGGGCAATCTTCGGACACAATATGATAATGCAGCTGGGGAATCCTAAAGGTCTTACCGGAATGATGGAAATGCTTGGTGACGGTGGAGATGTATGGCTAAGAGATATGGCTGACTGGAAGCATATACCGAGAGAAGAATATGCAAAAATAGCACAACCTTCTGTGGACGAGATGATGAAGAACTTCCCTGACTATAAAGGACATGATAATACATCATGTGCCAAGTTCAGAGATAAATCACTCATTGAGATATTAAAATTACATAAGAAAATTTAGTGGGGGAATATAAAATGAAACAAAAAAAGGGCGGGGATTTTTCATTTTGTAAAAAGGGTTGGACGGTAATAGGATTCCAGATTATATGGTTCTTCTTTATGACTGGAATGACTGTTGACGGACTCAACATTATAGTACCAGGGATTGCAGCATTCAGAGGTTGGGATCTCAACAGTATATTGGCATTTTCAACACCTGCATCGATTATCGCATTGCTGGTATGTGTAATATGGGGCGGATTTTGCAAGAAATTCGGAACTAAAAATACAATGGTTGTTACTATGGTTTTGGCAGGCATATCTACTATATGTTACGGTAATTCGGTCAGTATACCGATGTATGTAGTTTTCCTTATAGCAATGATTACATTCATTTCCGCATTTTCAGTTAATGTAGGTATGTCAATATGTGCAAACTGGTTCCCGACAAAAAAGGGAATTGTAATGGGACTTACAACAATAGGAATGAACCTGGCAAGTGCGCTTATCAATCAGATACTGAATTTCTTTACAAATCTTTTCAATATAAGTGTGGCAATATCCATGATGGGTGTGGCAATACTTATAGTTGCGGCATTGACGGCAGTACTTATAAAGTCTACACCTGAAGAAGCGGGTGCATTGCCTGATAATGATGAGCATGTTGCAAAGGTAATACATGAAGAGGAAAGAATACAGGCATCATATTCTAAAGATATGGGTTATAAAGAAGCACTTACAAACAAATTTGTATGGATACTTGGAATAGGATACGGATGCTTCGGTCTTGCCACAGTAGGAATAATGTCACAGCTTGTAGGCTTCTTTATGGATACTCGCGGTTACAGCATACAGGGTGCAATAAATGTTGTTACTATAGCGGCTATTATAGGAATTATCGGTTCAATAATCTGGGGTATAGTTGACCAGAAAATCGGAACAAGAATAACATCAATACTGTTCGGTATTTGGTACTTTATAGGTATATTATTGTTGTTATCAAGTAATAATATAATTATGGCAATAGGTATTATAATGCTTGGATTTGCAATAGGTGGAAACGGCAACTTCCCACCTTCAATGGCAAGCTATATATTCGGAAGAAGAGATTTTGCTATAAGCTACAGCTGTATGAATATGATTGTAGGTATCACAAGGTCCATGGCCTTTGTAATATTGGCAATACTTAGAGCCAACTTCTCAGGGTATACGGTTCCTTATATTGTATTTGCCGTTATTTCATTGATTGGTGCGGCATGTATCTTAAGTGTTAAAGTTACAGGTATAGTCGGTAAGGAAGTCAATGTGGAATTGGAAAAATAATAATATTAAAAGGTCGGTACATAAATCGGCCTTTTTATTATGTAGTTTTTTCCATATTTGCCAATACTGAAGTTTTGATATAGAATCCTGTATTTGACAGTTTTGAAAGATAAAATACCCTTCAAACCCTGTGTTTTAGCGGCTTTGGAGGATATTTACATTTCGTTTTAAAACTAAAAAAATAGTATTTTATTTTCCTTTACTTTGTT